>NZ_JBFUHN010000011.1:0-113791 GCF_056402375.1 Variovorax sp. P4_B10
GTAGAAGCCGCCCACCACGTAGCGGTCCATCATGTAGACCACCGGCTCGGCCACGCCGTTGTGCACGCGCTCGTTGGTCAGCACGCCTTCCTGGACGATCAGCTCGGTGGGTTCGCGCAGGTCGCGGCCGGCGCTGGTCTTCGCCGCCGAGGACGTGCTGGTGCGCGACTTGCCGATCAGCGCCTCGACCTCCTTGGCGTCGCGCACCGTGACCACGCCCGGGCTGCCGCTGCCGCTGTGACCGCCCTTGACGACCACGAAGGGCTTTTCGTTGATGCCGTATTCCTTGTACTTGCGCCGTACCTTGGTGAGCACGGCGTCGACATGGCTGGTCAGCACGTCGATGCCGCGGCCCTCGGCCACATCGACGCCTTCGGCGCGCGCATAGATCGGGTTGATGAGCCAGGGGTCGATGCCCAGCAGCTTGCCGAAGCGCTTGGACAGCTCTTCGTAGCTGTGCAGGTGGTTGCTCTTGCGGCGCACCGACCATCCTGCGTGCAGCGGCGGCAGCAGGTACTGCTCGTGAAGATCCTCGAGGATGCCGGGCGTTCCTGCAGAAAGCTCGTTGTTGAGCAAGATCGTGCAGGGATCGAAGTTCTTGAGCCCCAGGCGGCGCTTGCTGCGCACCACCGGCTCCAGGGTCACGGTCTCGCCGTTGGGCAGTTCGATCTTCTTGGTCGACTTGATCGCCGGATCGATGGATCCGACCCGCACATTGAGCCCCGCCATATGGAAGATGCGCACCAGTTGCGCGACGTTGGCGAGATAAAAGGTGTTTTTCGAATGATTTTCCGGAATGACGAGCAGGTTGCGCGCTTCCGGACAGATCTTTTCGATGGCCGCCTGCGCGGCCTGCACCGCCAGCGGCAGCATCTCCTTGGTGAGGTTGTTCCAGCCGCCCGGAAACAGGTTGGTGTCGACGGGTGCGAGCTTGAAGCCTGCGTTGCGGATGTCGACCGAACTGTAGAAGGGCGGCGTGTGCTCCATCCATTCGAGCCGGAACCAGCGCTCGATGGCGGGCATCGAGTCGAGCACCCGCTGCTCCAGTTCGTTGATCGGGCCGGTCAGGGCGGTGACGAGATGCGGAACCATGCGGCGGCCTTCTTGGATTTGTACTTAAAGGTGGAGCGGAATTGTAGGATTTGGGGGTGTCCGCCCCGATGACAAGACCGCACACGCAGCTTCGGCGTGCATCACGTCCGCACTTCGCCCTGGCCCAGCACCACGTACTTGAGCGAGGTCAGCCCTTCGATGCCGACCGGCCCGCGGGCGTGGAACTTGTCGGTGCTGATGCCGATTTCGGCACCCAGGCCGAACTCGAAACCATCGGCGAAGCGTGTGCTCGCATTGACCATGACGCTCGCCGAATCGACCTCGCGCAGGAAGCGCTGCGCATGCACATGGTCGCGGGTGACGATGGCGTCGGTGTGGTGGCTCGAATAGCGGTTGATGTGTGCGATGGCCTCGTCGACGCCGGCCACGACCTTGATGCTGATCACCGCGGCGAGATACTCCTCGGACCAGTCGGACTCGACCGCATCGATCACCTTCGCTGCCGGATCGATCGCGTCGTCCGCCCGCAGGATCCGGGCCGCCGCGGGATCGCAGCGCATTTCCACGCCTTTGGCCGCGAAGATGGCGGCAATTTTCGGCAGAAAGTCTTCCGCCACCGCCTCCGACACCAGCAGGCCTTCGGCCGCATTGCAGGGGCTGTACTTCTGGGTCTTGGCGTTGTCGACGATGCGCAGCGCCATGTCGAATTCGGCCGTGTCGTCCACGTAGACGTGGCAGTTGCCGTCCAGGTGCTTGATGACCGGCACCTTGGCGTCACGGCTGATGCGCTCGATCAGGCCCTTGCCGCCGCGCGGAATGATCACGTCCACGAACTCGGGCATGGCGATCAGCTGGCCCACGGCTTCGCGGTCGGTGGTCTGCACCAGCTGCACCGCCTCGACCGGCAGGCCGGCCTCGGCCAGCGCCTCGGACACCAGCAGCGCCAGCGCCTTGTTGGATTCGATGGCTTCCGAGCCGCCGCGCAGGATGGCCGCGTTGCCGCTCTTGATCGCAAGGCTTGCGGCCTCGATGGTCACGTTGGGGCGGCTCTCGTAGATCATGCCGAAGACGCCGATCGGCACGCGCATCTGGCCCACGCGAATGCCGCTGGGCTGCTGCTTCATGCCGATGATTTCGCCGATCACGTCGGCCATGCCGGCGAGCTGCTCGCAGCCCAGGGCCACGGTCTCGATGACCTTCGGCGTGAGCTTGAGGCGGTCGACCATCGGGGCCGAAAGGCCGGCGGCAGTGGCGCGCACCAGGTCCTTCTCGTTGGCGACAGCCAGTGTCGGGCCGGCTTCGCGCAGGCGCCGGGCCAGCGCCTTCAATGCTCTGTTTTTGGTAGCTGCATCCGCACGGGCCATGAGGAAAGCAGCGGCTTTTGCCTGCAGCCCGAGGGTCTGCATGTGCTCGCTGACGTTGAACGCGTTCATGTCCGCATTTTCCCACGCCGACCTGCGGCCCGGCTGACGCGGGCCTTTTGGCGTCTCAGGCCACCAATCAGGCGCGGCGTGCAGCGGCCGGAGCGCTGCTGCACGCCCGACACAGCATCAGCGCCAGGCGCTGCAGGGCCTGCCAACCGCTGGCGGGCCAGTCGGGCTGCTTCAATCCCTTGCAGATGCCGTCCACCAAGTGGGCGGCGCGCAGCAGCCGAGCCAGCATGCGGTCGTCGAGCCGCGGCAGCACGCGTTCAAAGGCACGCTCGCGCGGGCCCCAGATGCGGTTTTCGCGCAGCGCCATCGGCAGCGGACGGCCGGAGGCCATCGCGTCCTTCACGCGCTTCAGGGCGCGGATGTCTTCGGCGATCGTGTAGTGCACCAGCACCTCGGCCTCGCCCTCGGCCTGCAGGCCGTCGAGCATGCGCGCCACGCGCTGCGGGTTGCCGGCCAGCACGGCCTCGGAGAGCTTGAACACGTCGTAGCGCGCCACGTTGTTGACCGCGCCCTCGACCTGCTCCCAGCTCAGTTCGCCCGCCGGATGCAGCAGCGCGAGCTTCTGGATTTCCTGGTGCGCGGCCAGCAGGTTGCCCTCGACGCGGTCGGCAAAGAATTGCAGCGTGCGCTGGCCTTCGTCGCCGGGCATCACGCGCTGGCCCTGCAGCCCGAGGCGCTGCGCGATCCACTGCGGCAGCGCGGCACGTTCGATCGGGTCGACCTGCAGGCTCACGCCATTGTTCTCGAGCGCCGAGAACCACGCGCCGGTGCGCGTGGCCTTGTCGAGGCGCGGCAGCATCACCAGCGTGAGCGTGCTGTCGTTGCCTGGCGCGGCCTCGGCCAGTTGCTGCAGCGCCGTGCTGCCGTCCTTGCCGGGCTTGCCCGAGGGGATGCGGATCTCGACGATCTGCTTGTCGGCGAACAGCGAGAGCGAACCGCCCGCCGCGAGCACCGCGCTCCAGTCGAAGTGCGCGCCGGCCACGGTGTACGAGCTGCGCTCGGTGTAGCCCTGCGTGCGCGCGGCGGCGCGGATGGCATCGGCTGCCTCCTGTGCGAGCAATGGCTCATCGCCATGGATCGTGTAGAGCGGCTTGAGCCCCTTCTGCAGATGGGCGCCGAGCTGGGCACTGGCAAGTTGCATGGAATCGCCGTGATGCGCGCCTAGAGCGACTTGACGGCCGCCAGGCGACGCATCAGCTGTTGCGCGATGTCGGCCTGCATGTCGCGGAACAGCAGGTCGGCCTCGCCCTCCTTGGCCAGCGCATTGGTTTCGTTGAAGCTCAGGTCGCGTGTCTGCGATACCTCGGAGGCGGGAAGCAGTTCCTTGCCGCCCGGCGCGCGCAGGTTGAAGCGAACGCGCAGGCGCAGTTGCAGCTCGCGCAGCTGGCCCGCCGAATTGGTCGAGATCACGAAGCGGTCGCGATCCTCGCCCAAAATTTCGAGCACGGCGTCGGCGGTCTTGGCGTCTTCCTTGGGCACCAGCGTCACGGTACCGGTCGCGCGCAGGTCGCGCCGCAGCCGGTTGATCAGGGCCGAATTGCCCTCCAGGGACAGCGTCTTGAACGCAAAGACCGGCGCCTTGCGCAACTCGAAGCCGCAACCGGCCAGGCCCAGGGTGGCGCCCGCCACCGTCAGGCCAAGAAGAAAGCCGCGGCGCGGCAACGAGGCATTGCGAGTGTTCATGCTTCTAGCGTTCAAAGGACCACGTTGACCAGACGGCCGGGAACCACGATCACGCGCTTGGCCGGCGCGCCTTCCGCGAACTTGACGAAATCGTCGCAGGCCAGGGCGAGCGCCTCGATCTCGGCCTTGGAGGCGCCGGCGGGCACGCGCAGCGAACCGCGCAGCTTGCCGTTGACCTGCAGCATGAGTTCGACCTCGTCCTGCTCCAGCGCACCCACGTCGACCGTCGGCCAAGGCGCATCGAGCAGGTCGCCCAGCGCCTTGTCGTAGCCGAGCTGCTGCCAGAGCTGGTGCGCGATGTGCGGCGTGGCGGGGTACAGGCAGCGCAGCAGGATGCCGAAGCCTTCGCGCACCGCGGCCGCATCGCCCGTGCTGCCGTCGGGCTTGAAGCCTTCGAGCGCGTTGAGCAGCTTCATCGCGCCCGACACCACGGTGTTGTATTGCATGCGCTGGTAGTCGTAGTCGACCTGGCGCAGCACCGTGTGAATCTCGCGGCGCAGCGCCTGGGCGGGCTTGCCGAAGGTCTGGCCGCCGGCCGGCGCCGGCTGCACGTCGGCCTGCGCCACGCCGAAGTTCCACACCCGGCGCAGGAAGCGGTAGCTGCCTTCGACGGCCGCGTCGTTCCATTCGAGCGTGGCTTCGGGCGGCGCGGTGAACATGGTGTACAGGCGCGCGGTGTCGGCGCCGTACTTCTCGATCAGGTCCTGCGGGTCGACGCCGTTGCGCTCGCTCTTGCCCATCTTGCCGACGCCGCCGTATTCGACCTTCGTGCCGTCGGCGGTGGTGCCGCCGGTGATGCGGCCCTGCGCGTCGAGCACGGTCGTGACTTCGGAGGGCGGGAAGTAGTCCTTGCCGCCCTTCTCGTTGCGCTTGTAGAAGATGTGGTTGAGCACCATGCCCTGCGTCAGCAGCTTGCTGAAGGGCTCGTCGGCCTTCACCAGCCCGAGGTCGCGCATGACCTTGGTCCAGAAGCGTGCGTACAGCAGGTGAAGAATCGCATGCTCGATGCCGCCGATGTACTGGTCCATCGGCATCCAGTAGTCGGCGCCGCCGGCCACCATGGCGTCGTCGTTCTTCGGATCGCAGTAGCGCATGAAGTACCACGACGAATCGACGAAGGTGTCCATCGTGTCGGTCTCGCGCCGCGCGGGCTTGCCGCAGACGGGACAGACCACGCCGGCATGGAAGCCTTCGTGCTTGTTCAGGGGGTTGCCCGAGCCGTCCGGCACGCAGTCGATCGGCAGCACCACGGGCAGGTCCTTCTCGGGGACCGGCACCGCGCCGTGATCGTCGCAATGGATGATCGGGATCGGCGTGCCCCAGTAGCGCTGGCGGCTCACGCCCCAGTCGCGCAGGCGCCAGGTGGTCTGCAGCTCGCCCAGGCCCTTCTGGCCCAGCGCATGCGCCACGGCGGCCACGGCCTCCTTGTACGTCATGCCGCTGAAGTTGTCGGAGTTGATGGTCACGCCGCGCAGCTTGTCGCCGTACCAGTCCTGCCACCTGTGATAGTCGAAGTGCGGCTCGTCGTCGACCAGCACCACCTGGATGATCTCGATGCCGTACTTGTTGGCGAACGCGAAGTCGCGCTCGTCGTGCGCGGGCACGCCCATCACGGCGCCGTCGCCGTAGCCGATGAGCACGTAGTTGCCCACCCACACCGGCACCTGTTCGTCGGTGATCGGGTGCGTCACGGTCAGGCCCGTGGGCATGCCCTTCTTCTCCTGCGTGGCGAGTTCGGCCTCGGTGGTGCCGCCGGCCTTGCACTCCTCGATGAAGGCCGCGACCTTCGGGTCGAGCGTGGCGGCGTGCGCGGCCAGCGGATGCTCGGGGGCCACGGCACAGAAGGTCACGCCCATGATGGTGTCGGCGCGCGTGGTGAACACGTACATGCGGCCGTCCTGGATCAGCCGGCCGCTCCCGTCCTTGATGTCATGCGTGAAGGCGAAGCGCAGGCCCTCGCTCTTGCCGATCCAGTTCTCCTGCATCAGCTTGACGCGCTCGGGCCAGCCCGGCAGCTTGTGCTGGGTGTGCTCGAGCAGTTCTTCGGCGTAATCGCTGATCTTCAGGTAGTAGCCGGGAATCTCGCGGCGCTCGACCGTGGCGCCGGTGCGCCAGCCCTTGCCGTCGATCACCTGCTCGTTGGCCAGCACGGTCTGGTCGACCGGATCCCAGTTGACGACCTGGGTCTTGCGGTAGGCAATGCCCTTTTCGAGCATCTTCAGGAACAGCCACTGGTTCCACTTGTAGTAGCTCGGATCGCAGGTGGCGATCTCGCGGCTCCAGTCGATCGCCAGGCCCATGGCCTGGAGCTGGCCGCGCATGTAGTCGATGTTCTCGTAGGTCCACTTGGCCGGCGGCACGCCGTTCTTCAGCGCCGCGTTCTCGGCCGGCAGGCCGAAGGCGTCCCAGCCCATGGGCATCAGCACGTTGTAGCCGCTCATGCGCAGGTAGCGCGTGAGCATGTCGTTGATCGTGTAGTTGCGCACGTGGCCCATGTGCAGCTTGCCGCTGGGGTACGGCAGCATCGAGCAGGCGTAGTACTTCTTGCGGCTCGCGTCCTCGGTGACGCGGTAGGCATCGGCGGCGCTCCATTGCGCCTGGGCAGCGGACTCGACGTCGCTGGGTTTGTAGCTGGGGTTCATGACGGTTCGGCAGGAGCCCGGCGCGGAGCGGCCGGGGAAGGCGGATTATCGCGCCCGGCCGGCGCCATCCGGCGCGGCAGACCCTAGACTTGGGGCACATAACCTGCTTGTTGCCTGGGTAACGTCTGCTTTCGTCCCGCCTGAACGCCATGAAACTGCTCTGGAAACACCTTGCCCTGGGCCTTGCGGCCTGCCTTGCCACCGCCACGCCGCTGTGGGCGCAGCAGAACGACAGGCCGCTGCGCATCGTCGTGCCCTTCGCCTCCGGCGGGGCGCAGGACGTCATTGCCCGCTACCTGGGTGCCAAGCTCACCGACAGGCTGGGCACGCCCGTGATCATCGACAACAAGGCGGGCGCCGGCGGCATCGTGGCCGCCGATGCGGTGGCCAAGGCGACCGACGGCGCCACCGTGCTGCTGGCGACCGGCGGCGCCATCACCATCGCGCCGCACCTGCAGGGCAAGCTGCCCTACGACCCGGTGCACGACCTGGCGCCCGTGGCCCTGGTGGGCGACACACCGATGACGCTGGCCGTGCGCACCGAAAGCCCCTACAAGACCCTGGCCGACGTGCTGCGCGACGCCAAGGCGAAGCCCGGACAGGTTACCTATGCCTCCACGGGCAACGGCACGGTGTCGCACCTCACGGGCGCCCTGCTGGCGCAGGCGAGCGGCGTGAACCTGCTCCATGTGCCCTATCGCGGCGCGGCGCCGGCCCTGACCGACCTGCTGGGCGGGCAGGTGGCGCTGATCGTCACCAGCGCAGCCTCCATCGAACCGATGGTCGCGAGCGGCAAGGCGCGGGTGCTGGGCACCTTCTCCCGCGCGGCCCTGCCCAGCCTCGGCACGCCGCCGACGGTCGGCGACGCGACCGGGCTGGCCGGCATGGACGTGCCGGTCTGGGTCGGCGTGATGGCGCCTGCGCGCATGCCGGCGGCCAGCATCGAGAAGCTTTCTGCGGCACTGGTCGAGGTGTGCAACCTGCCGGAAACCAAACAGCGCTTTGCGCAATTGGGCGCGGTGAACACCTGCGGCGGCGGCGCGGCACTCGGTAAGGTGATCGCAGAAGACAGCCAACGCTGGGCCAAAGTGATCAAGCAGGGCGGAATCAAAGTTGACTGAGGCGGCCGAGAAGCGCTATCGGGTCGGCATCGCAGGCACCGGGGCCATTGCGCTGGCCTGCGCCGCGTGGCTGCGCCAGGCGGGCCACGGCGTCATGCTCTGGTCGCCGGGTGGGCAGGGGGCCGAGGCCTTGCGCACGCAGCCGCTGGAAGCCGGCGGCGTCCAGCCATGCACCGTGACGGTCGAAGTCGCCGACGATGCGGCGCAGCTTGGGCATGCATCGGACGTGCTGCTGCTCGCACTGCCGGTCAACGGCCACCGGCGGGTGATGGATGCGCTGTTGCCCTTCCTGCGCGACGGGCAGACCGTGATCGTCAGCTCGATGGCCTCGCTGTCGTCGCTCTATCTTCATGAAAGCGCACGGCGTGCTGGCAAGCAGGTGACGGTCGCGAGCTTCGGCACGACGGTACTGACCGCGCGCAGGGAGTCCGGCACCCAGGTCAGGGTGATGACGCGGCGCAAGGCGGTCGGCGTGTCCGCCCTGCCGGGCGCGAATGTCGCGCAGGCCCTCGCCCTGTGCACCGCGCTGTTCGGCGACGGCTTCTTTCCGCAGGACAGCGTGCTCGCCAGCGCACTCGCCAACGTCAATCCGCAGTCCCACGGCCCGCTCGCGGTCTTCAACTGGACCCGCATCGAGCGCGCGGAAAACTGGCCGCAGTACCACTGCATGACGCCCGGGGTGTCCCGCGTGATCGAGGCGCTGGATCTGGAGCGGCGCGCCGTGGCCCAGGCCTTCGGCATCGAGCTCGGCCCGATCGAGGACCACTTCGCGCGCTCCTTCGGCACCGCATCGACCCGGCTCGAGGACATCGCGGCCGAACTGCACGCCCAGCGCGGCGGGCCGCCCGGGCCGGTGCGCACCGACACCCGCTACGTGACCGAAGACATGCCCTACGGCCTGGCTTTCGTGGAAGCGCTGGGGCAGATCGCCGGCGTGCCGACGCCCGCGACGCGCACCATCGTGGACGCCGCCTCGCTGGTCAACGGCATCGACTTTCGGCAGGAGAACGACCTGCTGGCGCCGCTGGGCCTGGCGAACGAAACCGTCGCCGGGCTGCTCGCCCGCCTATGACGCAGCCGCGGGAAAGACCGGCTCGCCCAGGTTGAGCATCAGGCGGTTGGCCCACGCAAAAAGGGCCACCGAATGGATCAGGTCGAGGATTTCCAGCTCGGCCAGCCCGACCCGCTTCAGCGCCCGGATGTCCTCGGCCGACACCTTGTCCGGCTCGGCGCCCAGCCGGACCGAGAACTCGACGATGGCCTTCTCGCGCGGCGTGGTGCCCGCGGAAGCCGGCGCCTCGAACACCTGCGAGATCACGTCGTTGCGCTTGGCGAGCTGCTCGAAGCGCTGCGCATGCACCGAGGCGCAATACACGCAGCCGTTGACGCGCGATTCCACCGTGGCGCCCAGCTCGCGCTCGGCGCGCGGCATGCCGCCCGGCGCGAACATGATCGCGTTGAAGGCGATGGAGCGCTGCAGCAAGATCTCCGGCTGGTGCGCAAGCACCAGGAAGTACGGTGAGGTGCGGGCCTGCGGGCTCATCTCGTCCAGCGCGGCCAGCTGGGCCGGCGTGGCGGTGTCGACATGGACCATGTCGAGCCAGGGCTTCCAGCTCAGCACCTCGTTGGTGAAGCCCTTGATGCGGATCGGGAGCGTCATGCCGCGGCCTCCACGGCGGCCAGCGCCTTCAGGCCCGCGGCCACGCGGATCTGGTACGAGAGGAAGGCGATCAGCTGGCTCATGGCAACGATGGCGGGCGTCGAAAGGCCGCTGTCGGCCAGCGACTGAACAGCCGCCTTGTCGCCCTCGATGGGGCGCTCGATCAGCTTGCCGGTGAAGGCCAGCACGGCCCGCAGGCGCGCATCGGCCACGGGCTTGCCGCTGTCGACCGCCGCCGTCACGACGCTGTCCGCGCCTTCGGCCGCGAGCCGGTCGCGGTAGTGCGCGGCCAGGCTGTCGGCCTTCGACACGCGGCAGGCATGCAGCGCCACCAGCAGGCGCTCGGTGACCGACAGCCCTTCGACCGCCGGGGAGAACATCGCGTCGTAGCTGCCCTGCGTGGCAGAGACGACCTTGTCGCGCTGGCGCCGCAGCGCCCAGGTGGCCCGATCCGGCGCCAGCGGCACCGCGGCATCGATCACGTCGACGGCATTGGAAATGCTGTTTGTCATGGCTCAGTTTCTTTCGTGAGGCGGTAGTGCAGGCGTCCATTCGTCGCCGAACAACTCCGGTTCGCTGTAGGCCTCGAGGTTGGCGAAGTGATGATCGAAATCCTCGCGGTAGAACAAGCTGGCGATGCCGCTCGCGAGCCGCTTGGCGCCATCGCTGATCGCGGGGATGTCGCCGGACACCGTGCCATGCGACAGGGCCGCCGGGTAGCAGAAGCAATGGATGCGGCCGAGCCCGGGGCAGCCGCCCGCCACGCGCTCCTGGAACTCGAAGACCGGCCCGAGGTCCGGCGAATCGGCCAGCTCCTGGTCTTCGTCGCCGGGGGCGGGCACGAAGCGCTCCTTCCAGGTCCGCACATGGGATGCGATGGCGTCGAACTCGGGGCGGTTCGCCCAGTCGACCTTGAAGCCGGTCGAGACGATCAGGAAGTCGAACTCGAAATCGCCCTTGGGCGTCGACACGCGCATCGACTCGCCTTGCGGCGTGATCGAGAGGATCGGGCACCCGAAGTTGAAGTACGCATGGGGATGACCCGACACACGCAGCGTGCTGCCATGTGGCGGCGGCACGTTCGCGACGTTGATGTAGTGGCGGATGCGCCATTTGAGTTCGTCGGGCAGGTCGAAGTGTCCCTGCGTGAGGCCCGGCACGCCGGCGCCCTTGCCCTTGTTGACGCGCGGCAGGTCGAGGCGGCGGATCAGCAGTTCGACGCTGCGCGCGCCCGCCTCCAATGCCGTGCCCGCACTGTCCATCGCCGACGAACCCGCGCCGACCACGCCGACCCGCAGGCCGGCCAGCTTGCCGTAGTCCATCTCGTCGGACGAATGCGCCCATTGCGAACGCGGCAGCGCGTCGACGAAAGCCGGCACCGCCGGCCCGCCGAGGCCGTCGCGGCCCGTGGCCAGCACGACGCGGCGCGCCAGCACGCTGCGGCTGCCGTTCGGCGTGCGCAGGTCCAGGCGCACGGCCGCCGCGTCGGGCAGCGGGTGGATGCCGGTGACGGCGGTGTCGTTGCGCACGTCCACGCTCATCACGCGGCGGTACCAGACCAGGTAGTCCATCCACTGGAGGCGCGGGATCTTGTCCATCGCGTTCCAGGCTTCCAGGCCGAACTGGGCTTCGAACCACGCGCGGAAGGTCAGCGACGGCAGGCCCAGCGCGGGCCCGGTGAGCTCCTTGGGCGAACGCAGCGTCTCCATGCGCGCCGTGGTGGCCCAGGGGCCTTCGCTGCCCGCGGGCGACCGGTCGAACACCACGGCGCGGATGCCCTGCTGCGCCAGCGCCACCGCGGCGGCCAGGCCGGCCTGGCCGCCGCCGATGACGGCCACGTCCAGCATCGCCTCGCCCGCCGCCTGCTGCGCGGGCATCCATTGGCGCCCGGGCCAGCCGAGGTATTCGAGGTCTTGGGCGAGCCGCGTCTCGAGCGCGGCGAGGGAGGAAACGGAATCTGATGTCATCTTGAAAAACGAAAACTGCGCCCAGTGTAGAAAGCTTCGCGGGTCTTCGAGCCGCGCCCCCGGCCGGCAAGCCCGTATCACTGGCCCGGATTTCGCATGCCACAATGAAATTCCGACCACAGGGACACGCATGGGCAGCAGCAACAGCGAATGGTGGCGTGGCGCAGTGATCTACCAGATCTACCCGCGCAGCTTCATGGACAGCAACGGCGACGGCATCGGGGACCTGCCCGGCATCACGGCCCGGCTCGACCACGTGGCGAGCCTCGGGGTCGATGCGATCTGGGTCTCGCCCTTCTTCCGCTCGCCGATGAAGGACTTCGGCTACGACGTGGCCGACTACCGCGCCGTCGACCCGATGTTCGGCACGCTGGCCGACTTCGACGCGATGCTGGCGCGCATGCATGCGCTGGGCCTGAAGCTCATCATCGACCAGGTGCTTTCGCACACCTCCGACCAGCACGCCTGGTTCGTGGAGAGCCGCTCGAGCCGCGACAACCCGAAGGCCGACTGGTACGTCTGGGCCGACCCGAAGCCCGACGGCACGCCGCCCACCAACTGGCTGTCGGTCTTCGGCGGCTCGGCCTGGCAGTGGGATTCGCGCCGGCGGCAGTACTACCTGCACAGCTTCCTCTCCGAGCAGCCCGACCTCAACTTCCATTGCCCCGCCGTGCAGGACGCCCTGCTCGGCGAGGTGCGTTTCTGGTGCGAGCGCGGCGTGGACGGCTTCCGCTTCGACGCCTGCAACCACCAGTTCCACGACGCGCTGCTGCGCGACAACCCGCCGGCCACGGTCGAATCGATCGGCGAAGTCAGCACAGTGCGGGCCGACAACCCGTACGCGATGCAGCAGCACCTGTACGACAAGAGCCAGACCGAGAACCTGGCCTTTCTCGAAAGCCTGCGCCAATTTCTCGACGGCTACGGCGCGGTGGCGCTGGGCGAAGTGGGCGACGAGAACGCGCCGCCCGTCATGGCGCAATACACCGAGTTCGGCAAGCGCCTGCACCTGGCCTACAGCTTCAGCCTGCTGACGGCCGACCGCAGCGCGAAGCACCTGCGCCATCAGGCCGAGGTGCTCGACCATGCGCTGGCGCCCACGGGCGGCTGGGGCTGCTGGGCGGTGTCGAACCACGACGTGCCGCGCGTCGCCACCCGCTGGAGCGATGGCGGGCCCGCCGATGCACGGCGCGACCGGCTCTGGCTCGCCTTGTTGCTCACACTGCGCGGCAGCGCCAGCATCTACCAGGGCGAGGAACTGGGGCTGCCCGAGGCCGAAGTGCCGTTCGAGCTGCTGCAGGATCCCTATGGCCGCGCCTTCTGGCCCGAGTTCAAGGGCCGCGACGGCTGCCGCACGCCGATGCCCTGGAACGCCGACGCACCCCACGGCGGCTTCACGACCGGCGCGCCCTGGCTGCCGGTGTACGGCCCGCACCTGCCGCTGGCCGTCGAACGACAGGCCGACGACCCGGGTTCGATGCTGGCCTTCAGCCGCACCCTGCTGCACTGGCGCCGCACGCAGCCGCTGCTGCGCACCGGCCGCATCGCGTTCTTCGACACGCCGGAGCCCGTGCTGTGGTTCGAACGGCGCGACGGGAACCGATCGCTGCAAGCCATCTTCAATCTGGGGAGCGAGCCCGCGTCGGTCCCGCTGCGCGAGATGCTGGTGCCGCTGCACGGCCATCCGCTGCCGGAGGCCGGCACCGTGCAGGCCGACGGCGAAAAGCGCATGCTGAGGCTGACGCCCTATGGCATCTTTCTCGGAAAACCCGCTGACGAAGGACAAAGCTGACCACCATGCACCCGAAGCCGCTGCCTGAATCCGAAGTCCGCGCGCTGATGCGCGCCGAACATGGCGATCCGTTTGCCGTGCTCGGACCGCACGAGACACGCGAGGGGCTGGAGGTGCGCGCGCTGATGCCCGGCGCGCAGAGCGTGGCGGTGATGCATTCGCGCACCGGCTGGCCGCTGGCGATGCTCACGCGGCATGAAGGCTCCGATCTGTTCGGTGGGCTGGTGCCGGCCGCGGAGGCCAGGCTGGGCTATTCGTTCCAGGTCGACTGGGGCTCGCACACCTCGCGGCTCGAAGACCCTTACCGTTTTCCGTTCGTGCTCGGCGAAACGGACGTGTGGCTGCTGGCCGAAGGCACGCATCTGCGGCCCTGGGAGAGGCTGGGTGCGCATCTGCGCGAGATCGACGGGGTCAAGGGCGTGGCCTTCGCGGTCTGGGCGCCCAATGCGCGGCGGGTGTCGGTGGTCGGCGATTTCAACAACTGGGACGGCCGGCGGCACATGATGCGGCTGCGCCGCGAATGCGGCGTGTGGGAGATCTTCGCGCCGCATGTGGCGACGGGCGACAGCTACGAGTTCGAGATCCTCTCGGCGAAGGGCGAGGTGCTGCGCAAGGCCGACCCCTTCGCCTTTTCGTCGCGGCTGCGGCCCGATACCGCCTGCGTGGTGCAGCCGTTGCCGGCAGCGGTGGCGATGCCCGCAGGACGCGCCGAGGCCAACGAACGCCATGCGCCGATCAGCATCTACGAAGTGCACCTGGGCTCATGGCGCCACAAGAACGGCCACGAGTGGCTCGACTACCGCGAGCTGGCCGACACGCTGGTGCCCTATGCGCGCGACATGGGCTTCACGCACATCGAGCTGCTGCCGATCAGCGAGCACCCCTTCGACGGCTCGTGGGGTTATCAGCCGATCGGGCTGTATGCGCCAACCTCGCGCTTCGGCACGCCGGGCGACTTCCGGCATTTCGTGGAAGCCGCGCATGCGGCGGGGCTGGGGGTGATCCTCGATTGGGTGCCCGCGCATTTCCCGACCGATGCGCATGGCCTGGCTCGTTTCGACGGCACGGCGCTGTACGAATACGCCGATCCGCGCGAGGGCTTCCACAACGACTGGCAGACGCTGATCTTCAACTACGCCCGCACGGAGGTGCGCAACTACCTGGTCGGCAATGCGCTGTACTGGCTGGAACGCTATGGCGTCGATGGCCTGCGCGTCGATGCGGTCGCCTCGATGCTGTACCGCGACTACAGCCGCAAGGCCGGTGAGTGGGTGCCCAACGCGCAAGGCGGCCGCGAGAACCTGGAGGCCATCGACTTCCTGCGCCGCATGAACCGCGTGGTGGGCGTCGAGCGGCCGGGCGCGGTGACGCTGGCCGAGGAATCGACGAGTTTTCCGGGCGTGACGCGTCCGCCCGAGAACGACGGCCTTGGCTTTCACTACAAGTGGAACATGGGCTGGATGAACGACACGCTGGCCTATGCGGGCACCGACCCGGTCTACCGCAAGCACCATCACCAGCAGATCACCTTCGGGCTGATGTACGCGCACAGCGAGAACTTCGTGCTGCCGCTGTCGCACGACGAGGTGGTGCACGGCAAGGGCTCGATGATCGGGCGGATGCCGGGCGACGAGTGGCAGAAGTTCGCGGGGCTGCGCAACCTGTATGGCTATCTCTGGGCGTATCCGGGGAAGAAGCTGCTGTTCATGGGCGGCGAGTTCGCGCAGTTTGCCGAGTGGAATGCGGACCGCAGCCTCGACTGGCATCTGCTGGAACATGCGCCGCATCAAGGGGTGCGGCGGCTGGTGCGCGATCTGAACAACGTGTACCGGCACTTTCCTGCGCTGCATGAGCTGGACAACGATGGCGCGGGCTTCGAGTGGATCGTGCACGACGATGCGGATCAATCGGTGTTCGCCTTCGTTCGCAAGGCCAGGGACGGGGCGTTCGTGGTGGCGGTGTGCAACTTCACGCCTGTGCCCCGGCACGCTTACCGGCTGGGGGTTCCTGCGGCGGGGTCCTATCGCGAGATCGTCAATACGGATGGCTCTGTGTACGGGGGGAGCGGTGTGGGCAACGGGATCGTCGAAAGCTCGCCGACGGCCTGGCATGGGAAGGCGGATTCGATTTCCATCAGCGTGCCGCCGCTGGCGACCGTGATGTGGGTGCTGGCCTGATGCGATCTTCCTCCTCTTGACCATGCTGAGTCCCGGTTCTCCGTTTCCTCTCGGGGCAACGCTTTCGCCGAGCGGCGTCAACTTCGCGCTGGTTGCGCCGAATGCGCAGGCCGTCGAGCTCTGCCTCTTCGATGGCACCGGGCAGAACGAGCAGCAACGCCTGCGGCTGCCTGCATGCACCGATGGGGTCTGGCATGGTCTGCTGCCCAGCGGGCGTGCAGGGCTGGTCTATGGCTATCGCGTGCACGGCCCATGGGCGCCGCACGAGGGACAGCGGTTCAATGCGGCCAAGCTGCTGCTGGACCCGTATGCGCGCGAGATCGTGGGGCGCTATGACGGCAGCGATCTGTTCCTTGGGCACGACCCGGCGCATCCGGATCGACGGGATGCGCGGGACAACGGTGTCGTCGCACTCAAGGGACGCGTCGCAGCTGACAAAGGCACAACAACGCCCCCGGGCCATGCGCGCATCGCCGCCGGTGACCGCGTGCTCTGCGAATTGCACGTCCGCGGCCAGACCCGGTTGCACCCGGGCGTCCCCGCGGCCCTGCGCGGCAGCTACGCCGGCCTCGCCGAGCCCGCGGTGCTCGACCATCTGCAGCGCCTCGGCATCACCACCCTGAGCCTGATGCCCGTGCAGCACCGCGCCGACGAGCAACGTCTGCTGGCGATGGGCCTGAGCAACTACTGGGGCTACAACACCATCGGCTGGTTCGCACCCGAGGCCCGCTACTGGAGCGGCCGCCCCGGCACCACGCCCGCGAGCGAGTTCCGCGCGATGGCCGACGCCGTGCATGCGCGCGGCATGGAGCTGGTGATCGACGTGGTCTACAACCACAGCGCCGAGACCGACGAATTCGGCCCCACGCTCTCCCTGCGCGGCATCGACAACGCGCTCTACTACCACCTGCGGCCCGACGACCGCGCGCTCTACGAGAACTGGACCGGGTGCGGCAACTGCCTCAACCTCGGCGAACCGCGCGTGCTGCAGCTCGTGATGGACAGCCTGCGCCACTGGGCCTGCGAGTTCGGCGTCGACGGCTTCCGCTTCGACCTCGCGCCGGTGCTGGGGCGCGATGCGAAGACGGGCTTCGACCCGCGCGCGCCCTTCTTCGCCGCCATCGCGCAAGACCCGGTGCTCTCGCGCACGCTGCTGATCGCCGAGCCCTGGGACATCGGCCCCGGCGGCTACCGCCTCGGCGAATTTCCGTCCGGCTGGCTCGAATGGAACGACCGCTACCGCGACACGCAGCGCGGCTTCTGGCTGCGGCAAGGACGGAACGACGCGGCGGGCCTCGGCGATTTCGCGCACCGCTTCACCGCTTCCAGTGCACAGTTCTCCCGCCATGGCCGGGCGCCGATGGCGAGCATCAACTTCATCACCGCGCACGACGGCTTCATGCTGCGCGACCTGGTGAGCTATGAAGAACGCCACAACCTCGCAAACGGCGAGAACAACCGCGACGGCCACGCCCACAACCTGAGCAACAACTGCGGCGTCGAAGGCCCCAGTGACGACCCCGCCGTGCGGGCCCGGCGCAGCCGCCTGCAACGCGCGCTGCTCGCGGTGCTGCTGCTGTCGCAGGGCACGCCGATGCTGCTGGCCGGCGACGAACTGGGCCACAGCCAGCTGGGCAACAACAACGCCTATTGCCAGGACAACGAAACCACCTGGCTCGCATGGATCGGCGCGTCCGACCCCGGCAGCGACATGGCCCGCACGAGCGACTTCGTGGCGCGCCTCACGGCCTTGCGCCGCGAGGCGCCGGCGCTGCGCAGCACGCGCTGGTGGCCGGCCGAACCGCCGCAGGGAACGCCGGGCATCCGCTGGCTCCGCCCCGACGGCCAGCCGATGACGCCGGACGACTGGCGCCTGGGCACGGCCCTTGCGATCTTCTTCGAGAACGATGCGGCGGACGACGCCGGGGCATGGCTGGTGCTGGTGAACGCGGGGGCGGAGGCCGTGTCTTTCAAGCTGCCCCCGGGTGCCTGGCACTGCTGTCTCGCCACCGATCCGGAGCAGGACCATGGCGCTGCGCCGCAAGCACTCGGCAATGCCGCGGAAGTGCCGGGTTCGAGCCTCCGGATTGCAAGAACGTAGGAGCCAATCGCACAGCGCGGTGCTAGTCTCGATGCAGAAACTCTGACGACCGAGATCAACGAACGAACGGAGACACAGGATGGACAAGCAGCTCACCACGCAGGAACCCCTGCAGGCACATCAACTGGTCCGCCGCACCATCGCCCTGGTGCTGGCCGGTGGCAGAGGCTCCCGCCTCAAGCAACTGACCGACCGGCGTGCCAAGCCGGCCGTTTACTTCGGCGGCAAGTTCCGCATCATCGACTTCGCGCTGTCGAACTGCCTCAACTCCGGCATCCGGCGCATGGCGGTGGTCACGCAGTACAAGTCGCACTCGCTCATGCGCCACCTGCAGCGCGGCTGGAGCTTCCTGCGGGCGGAACTCAACGAGATGGTCGACGTGCTGCCCGCGCAGCAGCGCGTGGGCGACGAGCACTGGTACCGGGGCACGGCCGACGCCGTGTTCCAGAACCTCGACATCATCCAGACCCGCTCGACCCCGCACGACTACGTGGTGGTGCTGGCCGGCGACCACATCTACAAGATGGACTACTCGATCATGGTCAAGGACCATGCCGAGCGCGGCCTGGGCTGCACGGTCGGCTGCATCGAGGTGCCGCGCATGGAGGCCACGGCCTTCGGCGTGATGGCCGTCGACGACGATCGCCAGATCACGGCCTTTCTCGAAAAGCCGGCCGACCCGCCCGCCATGCCCGGCCACCCCGACGTGGCGCTGGCCAGCATGGGCATCTACGTGTTCGATTCGGCCTACCTCTACCAGCTGCTCGAGGAAGACAACGCCAACCCCGACTCGAGCCACGACTTCGGCAAGGACATCATCCCGCGCGCCGTGGCGCAGGGCCGCGCGCTGGCCCATCCCTTCGCCATGTCCTGCGTCACGCGGGCCTCGCGCGGGCCGGGCGCCAAGGCCTACTGGCGCGACGTGGGCACGATTGATGCATTCTGGGCCGCCAACCTCGACCTGGCCTCGATCACCCCGGAGCTCGACATCTATGACACGGACTGGCCCATCTGGACCTACCAGCGGCAGCTGCCGCCGGCCAAGTTCGTGCTGGACCGCGACGGCAAGCACGGCATGACGGTCAACACCATCGTGTCGGGCGGCTGCATCGTCTCGGGCTCCAAGGTCAGCAGTTCGGTGCTGTTCTCGGGCGTGCGCATTCACTCCTTCTGCGAGATCAACGAGGCGGTGCTGCTGCCCGACGTGGAAGTCGGCCGCGGCGCCCGGCTCAACCGGGTGGTGATCGATCGCGCCTGTGTCATACCGGACGAGATGGTGATCGGCGAAGATGCCGCCGCCGATGCCGCGCGCTTCGAACGCACCGAGAACGGGGTGGTGCTCGTGACGCGCGAAATGCTGAAAAGGCTGGCCGCCTGAGGCCGCGACGACGAACGATGCGAATCCTCCAGGTCAGTGCCGAACTCTTCCCCCTGCTCAAGACCGGCGGCCTGGCGGACGTCGCCGGCGCCCTGCCCATCGCGCTCATGGCCGAAGGGCAGGACGCGCGCGTGCTGCTGCCGGGCTTCCCGGCCATCGTGGCCGGCGTGCGCGAGCTGGCGCCGGTGGCCGATTTCACGGCGCCGTGGGGCGAGCGCTTCGGCCTGCGCGCCGGGCACATCGTCATCGACGGCGCGCCGCCGATTCCCGCCTATGTGATCGATGCGCCGACCCTCTACGACCGGCCCGGCAACCCCTACGAAGACACGACGCGCCAGCCCTATGGCGACAATCACCGGCGCTTCGCGCTGCTCGGCTGGGCCGCGGCACAGCTGGCGCAGGGGCTCGACCCGGCGTGGCAGCCCGAAGTCGTGCATGCGCACGACTGGCATGCGGCGATGGCGCCCACCTACCTCGCCTTTGCACGGCAGGCAGGCCGGCCGCACGTGGGCAGCGTGTTCACGGTGCACAACCTGGCCTACCAGGGCCTCTTCGCGCCCCGGCATTTCGCCGAACTGGGTTTGCCGGGCCCCGCCTTCCACATCGACGGGCTCGAATACCACGGCCAGATCTCGTTCATGAAGGGCGGCCTCTACTTTGCCGACCGGCTCACCACGGTGAGCCCGACCTACGCGCTCGAAATCCAGACGCCCGAACAGGGCTGCGGCCTCGACGGCCTGCTGCGTCAGCGCAGCGGCGCACTCAGCGGCATCCTCAACGCGGTCGACGACAAGGTCTGGAATCCGGCCACCGACGCTGCGCTGGTGCAGGGCTATCACACGCCCGAGGGCCGCCACATGGCGGGCAAGGCGCGCTGCAAGGCCGTGCTGCAGCACCAGCTGGGCCTGGCCGAGCGCCCCGACGCGCCGCTCTTCATCCTGGTCAGCCGGCTCACCGAGCAGAAGGGCCTGCACCTGGTACTCGACGGCATCGATGCCCTGCTGGCCCAGGGCGGCCAGCTCGCGCTGCTGGGCAGCGGCGAGACCTGGCTCGAAGAAGCCTTTCGCCAGCGCGCCGCGGCGGCGCCGCAATCGGTCAGCGTCACCATCGGCTACAACGAAACGCTCGCGCACCAGCTCTTCGGCGGCGGCGACGTGACGCTGGTGCCATCGCTGTTCGAGCCCTGCGGGCTGACGCAGATGTACGGCCTCAAGTACGGCAGCCTGCCGCTGGTGCGCCGCGTGGGCGGGCTGGCCGACACGGTGGTCGACAGCACGCTCGAGGACATGGCGAGCGGCGAGGCCACGGGTTTCGTGTTCGACCGCTTCGACGGCCACGACTACGAGCGCGCACTGCGCCGCGCCTTCGCGCTTTACCAGCGCGCGCCCGACTGGCGCCGCGTGCGCGGCAACGCCATGCGGCGGCCGGCCGACTGGGCCACCGCGGCCGCGCAATACATCGACGTTTACCGGCAGGCGCTGGGCCCCACCTGACCCACGCACGGCCAACACAACACCACTCACCCGAGAGCGCCACAACCATGACGATCAAAGACTTCGCCTACGACCACCCCGACCGCGACGTCGCGGCCTTCAAGCGCGCCGTGGCCAACAAGCTGATCTACGCGGTCGGCAAGGACCCGGTTGCGGCCAGCCAGGACGACTGGCTCAACGCCACCTCGCAGGCCGTGCGCGACCAACTGGTCGAGCGCTGGATGGCGACCACGCGCGCCAACTACGCGCAGGACCTGAAACGCGTCTACTACCTCTCGATGGAGTTCCTGATCGGGCGCACCTTCACCAATGCGCTGCTGGCGGTGGACCTCTACGACACGGTGCGCGAGGCGCTGGCCGACTTCGGCGTCGACATGTCGGCGCTGTCCGAGCGCGAGCCCGATGCGGCGCTCGGCAACGGCGGCCTCGGCCGGCTCGCGGCCTGCTTCCTGGACTCGATGGCCACGCTCGGCGTGCCGGGCATGGGCTACGGCATCCGCTACGAGTACGGCATGTTCCGCCAGCGCATCGTCGATGGCCAGCAGGTCGAGACGCCCGACTACTGGCTCACGCGCGGCAACCCCTGGGAGTTCCAGCGGCCCGAGGTGAACTACCGGGTGCGCTTCGGCGGGCACGTGCAGAAACGCGAAGGCAAGAACGCCCCCTACGGCGCGGCCGACTGGGTCGACACGCACGACGTGCTCGCCGTGGCCTACGACACCATCATCCCGGGCTACGGCACGCAGGCCACCAACACGCTGCGGCTGTGGTCGGCGCGCGCCACCGAGGAGATCGACCTCTCGGCCTTCAACCGCGGCAACTACATGCAGGCGGTGGAAAGCAAGAACCACTCGGAGAACGTCTCGCGCGTGCTCTACCCCGACGACTCCACGCCGTCGGGCCGCGAGCTGCGGCTGCACCAGGAATACTTCTTCTGCAGCGCGAGCGTGCAGGACCTGCTGCGCCGCTACCTGCGCAACCACAAGACCTTCGACCAGCTGGCCGAGAAGGTCAGCATCCACCTCAACGACACGCACCCGGTGCTCGCGGTGCCCGAGCTCATGCGCCTCCTGCTCGACGAGCACGGCCTGGCGTGGGACGTGGCCTGGGCGCACACGCAGAAGGTGTTCAGCTACACCAACCACACGCTGATGCACGAGGCGCTGGAGACCTGGCCGGTGGAGATGCTGGGGCGCATCCTGCCGCGGCACCTGCAGATCATCTACGACATGAACGCGAAGTTCCTCGCCGCTGTCACGCAGAAGGTCGGCAACGACGTGGAGCTGATGCGCCGGCTCTCGCTGGTCGACGAATCGGGCGAGCGGCGCGTGCGCATGGCCTACGTGGCGGTGCTCGCGAGCCACTCGATCAACGGCGTGTCGGGGCTGCATTCGGAGCTGATGAAGCAGTCGATCTTTTCCGACTTCGCAAAGATCTTTCCGGAGCGCTTCAACAACAAGACCAACGGCGTCACGCCGCGCCGCTGGCTGGCGCAAGCCAACCCGCCGCTGGCCGGGCTGCTCGACCAGCGCATCGGCAAGGGCTGGCGGCGCGACCTGTCGCAGCTCGAGGCGCTCGAGCCGATGGCCGCGCAGCCGGCTTTCGTGCGCGCATTCCGCCATGCCAAGCGCGAGAACAAGCTGCGGCTGGCCAACTGGGTCGAGCAGCACCTGAAGATCGACCTCGACACCGATGCGATGTTCGACGTGCAGGTCAAGCGCATCCACGAATACAAGCGGCAACTGCTCAACGTGCTGCACGTGGTGACGCGCTATCACCGCATCCTCGACGCGCAGGCGGCAGGCGGCCCCATCGACATCGTGCCGCGCGTGGTGGTGTTCGCGGGCAAGGCGGCCTCGGCCTACCAGACGGCCAAGCTGGTGATCCGGCTCATCAACGACGTGGCGACCACGATCAACGCCGATGCGCGCGTGGGCAAGCTGCTGAAGGTGGTGTTCCTGCCGAACTACAGCGTGAGCCTGGCCGAGATCATCATGCCGGCGGCCGACCTGTCGGAGCAGATCTCCACGGCGGGCACCGAGGCCTCGGGCACCGGCAACATGAAGTTCGCGCTCAACGGGGCGCTCACCATCGGTACGCTCGACGGCGCGAATGTCGAGATGCGCGACAACGTGGGGCCGGAGAACATCTTCATCTTCGGCAACACCACGCCCGAGGTGGCCGACATCCGCGCCCGCGGCTATCAGCCGCGCGACATCTACGAAGAAAACGCCGAACTCAAGCGCGTGCTCGATGCGATCCGCGACGGCGCGTTCTCACCGGGCGAGCCGGGGCGCTACCAGGGCATCTACGACGCGCTCGTGAACTGGGGCGATCACTACCTGCTGCTGGCGGACTATGCGAGCTACGTCGCGAAGCAGGCCGAGGTCGACACGCTGTACCGCGATTCGGATGCGTGGACGCGGATGGCGATCCTCAATGTCGCGGGGATGGGGGCGTTTTCTTCGGACCGCACGATCGCGCAGTACGCGCACGAGATCTGGCACACGAAGCCGGTGGTGCTCGCCTGAGCCCTTGTCTTTCTGCCAGAGGGGGAAGGAGCAAGGCAGGATCAGCGCGGCGTGGGAGGCGTCGCCCCCGCCTCGGTGACGAAGCCGATGCGGCTCAGCCCGGCCTTGTTCGCGATGCCCATGAGCGCCACCACCTTGCCGTAGGGCACGGTCTGGTCGGCACGCAGTTGCACTTCGGTGTCCTTGCTGTCCGCGGCGGCTTTCTCGAGCCGGGCGGCCAGTTCTTCGTCGGTCACGGCCTGGTCGTTGAAGAAGACCTTGCCCGACGCATCGACCGACAGGCTCACGAACTTGGGCGTGTCGTTGGGCTGGCCCGCGTCGGTCTGCGGCAGGTCGAGCTTGATCGAGCTCGCCATCAGCGGCGCCGTGATGATGAAGATCACCAGCAGCACCAGCATCACATCGACCAGCGGGGTGACGTTGATGTCCGAAAGCGGCCGCTGCCCGCCGGCCCCCATGGCACGCCCGCCGCCCGTGGCGCTGCTGCCTAGCGAAGAGCGACCGAAGGAGGCCATGGTGCGTGAACCCCTCAGACCGGCATCGGCCGTGCCGGCGGCGGTGCGGCGGGTGCCGGCGTCTCGCCGAAGCTGCCGAGCAGGTCGTGCGCAAAGCCTTCCAGCTCGGCCTCGACGCGGCCGATGACACGGCCGAACACGTTGTAGGCCAGCACGGCCGGAATGGCGACCGCCAGGCCGAAGGCCGTCATGACCAGGGCCTCGCCGACCGGCCCGGCCACCTTGTCGATGGTGAAGCCGCCGGTCTGGCCTGCAATGCCCGACAGCGCGCCGTAGATGCCCCAGACCGTGCCCAGCAGGCCGACGAAGGGGGCGGTGGCGCCCACCGTGGCGAGAAGGATCTGGCCCGCCTGCAGGCGCCGGAGCGCGCCATGCAGGGCATTGCGCAGCGCGCGCGTCAGGCGCTGGTTGCGGTCGCCTGTGGCGCCCAGCGTTCCGCCGACGGTGCCGGATGCTGCATTCTTGATCGCCGAAACCGCAGGCAGGACCAGCGTTGCCCGGTCGAATGCCTTCAGCTTCTGCTCCGCATCGACCAGCGTGGCCGACTGCCAGAACGCCGCAATGCTGCGCAGCACGTCGCGCGTGCCGCCGCGCAGCAGCCAGGCCTTCCAGAGGATCACGACCCAGCTCGCGATCGACATGGCCAACAGCAGCGCCGCCACCGAACGGCTGACGCCGTCGCCATGGGTCAACAACTCGAGGACGCTCATTGGCTTACTTTTAGCGCAGGCCCAGCACGTCGTACATGTCGAACAGACCGGCCTTCTTGTCGGCCAGGAAGCGCACGGCGCGCAGAGCGCCCTGCGCGTAGGTGACGCGGCTCGACGACTTGTGGGTGATTTCGATGCGCTCGCCGATGCCGGCGAACAGCACGGTGTGATCGCCGACGATGTCGCCGCCGCGGATGGCGGAGAAGCCGATGGTCGAGGGATCGCGTTCGCCCGTGATGCCTTCGCGGGCGTACACGGCGCAGTCCTTCAGGTCGCGGCCCAGCGCGTCGGCGATCACTTCGCCCATCTTGAGCGCGGTGCCCGAGGGCGCGTCGACCTTGTGCCGGTGGTGCGCCTCGATGATCTCGATGTCGTAGCCGGTCGACATGGCCTTGGCCGCCATTTCGAGCAGCTTGAAGGTGACGTTGACGCCCACGCTCATGTTGGGCGCCATCATGATCGCGACGTCCTTGGCGATGTCGGCGATCTCGGCCTTCTGCGCATCGCTGAAGCCGGTGGTGCCGATCACGGCCTGCACGCCGAGTTCGCGGCAGGCCGCGAGGTGCGCGAGCGTGCCTTCGGGGCGGGTGAAGTCGATGAGCACCTGCGCGTCCTGCAGGCCGGTGCGCAGGTCGGCCACGATGGGCACGCCGCTCGTGAAGCCCAGGAAGGCGGCCGCGTCGGCGCCGATGGCTTCGCTGCCGGCCATGTCGAGCGCGCCGGCGAGGCGGCAGTCCGGCGCGTTGCGCACGGCCTCGATCAGCATGTGGCCCATGCGGCCCGAAGCCCCGGCGATGGCAATGCGGCGCAGCGCGGGGGTGGCGGAAATGGAGGAGGAGGAAGTAGGTTCAGTCACGCGGATTCAGTCTTCGGAATGGCCCGCAGGCCACTGGAAACCATGATGGGCACCGGACGGACGCCGCCTGACTCGGCGGGCGCCGCCCGCTCCCGCTGCGCTCAGCGCGCAGCTTCGAGCGGGGGATACGCCGCCGGCAGCGAGGGCACGGACGCCGATGCAGCGGCGTCGGCTTTCTCGTCCTTGGCGGGCGCGAATTTCTTGAGTTCGTCTTCCGACGCTTCGAGCTGGGGCACCTTGCCGGCTTTCTTGCGGGTGTCGAGCGTGGCGACGAATTCTTCTTCGCTGGGCATCTCGTCGCCTTCGAAGCGGTCGAGCAGTTCGCCGTTGAAGAACACGGTCAGGTGGCGCTCCTGGGGATCGACGCCCTGGCGGCGGATGGTGAACACGTAGTCCCAGCGGTTGGCATGGAAAACGTCGTTCAGCAGCGAAGTGCCGAGGATTTCACGCACCTGCTGGCGCGACATGCCGGGCTTGAGCGCCGCGACCTGCTCCTTCGACACGAAATTGCCCTGCACCACTTCGACCTTGTAAGGGGTGATGGCCGTCAGCGCGCCACGCGTGCGATCGCTGAAGCCGCTGCAGGCACCGAGGCAGAGCGTCGCGGCAACGGCCGCAGCCAGCAGCCAGGGACGGCGTTGGAGAATGGCAGGCATGGGAGGAAAAGGGGGTAGCGATATGATCGACCATTGTAGCGGCTGACCTTTTCAGGACCTGACCGCCGCGCAGGGTGCAGGAACCATCATGGCCAATATCGACGAACTCAAGAACACCGGCCTCAAGGCCACCTTGCCGCGCCTGAAGATTCTGGAGATCTTCCAGACCGGCAGCCAGCGGCACATGACGGCCGAAGACGTGTTTCGCGTGCTGCTCAACGAACACTCCGACATCGGCCTGGCGACGGTGTACCGGGTGCTGACGCAGTTCGAACAGGCCGGCATCCTGGAGCGCAGCCACTTCGAAAGCGGCAAGGCCGTCTACGAGCTCAACGAGGGCACGCACCACGACCACCTGATCTGCACCTCGTGCGGCAAGGTCGAGGAGTTCTACGACGCCGAGATCGAGCGCCGCCAGCAGATGATCGCCAAGGACAAGGGCTGGATCCTGCAGGACCACGCCATGTCCCTCTACGGCCTCTGCGGCGACTGTGTAAAAAAACGTTAGCGGCCCGGCGGCGGCCGCATCGGCGCGGTTCAGTCGCCGTCGCGTCCGTTTTCCATCGCCTTGTGGTGGCGCGCCACGAAATCCGCATAGGTGTCGATGCCCCGCAGCTGCAGGATCGAATTGCGCACCGCCGCCTCGACCAGCACGGCGATATTGCGCCCCGCCACCACCTGGATGATGACCTTGCGCACCGGGATGCCCAGCACGTCCTGTGTGAGCGGCGCCGAAGGCATGCGCTCGTAGTCGCGCTCGAAACTGTCGCGCCGCACGAGATGCACGATGAGCTTCAGCCGCATCTTCCTTCGCACCGCCGTCTCGCCGAAGATCGCGCGGATGTCCAGCAGGCCGATGCCGCGCACTTCCAGCAGGTTCAGCAGCAGGTCGGGGCAGCGCCCCTCGATGGTGTTCTGGTTGATGCGGTAGAGATCGACCGCATCGTCGGCCACCAGGCCGTTGCCGCGCGAGATCAGCTCGAGGCCGAGCTCGCTTTTGCCGAGCCCGGACTCGCCCGTGATCATCACGCCCATGCCCAGGATGTCCATGAACACGCCGTGCATCGAAGTGCGCTCGGCGAAGTGCTTGGACAGGTAGGCGCGCAGCAGGTCGATCACGAAGGCCGACGACTCGCGCGTGGCGAACAGCGGCAGCTGGGCGCGCTCGCAGATCGACAGCAGCTCGTCGGGCGCGGCCTGACCATCGGCCAGCACCAGCATCGGCGGCTCCAGCGTGACGATGCGGGCGATGCGCCGGGCGCAGTCTTCGGGGCTGCCGCGCGTCAGGTAGGCCACCTCGCGGGCGCCCAGGATCTGCACGCGGTACGGATGGATGTAGTTGAGGTAGCCGACCAGGTCGGCGGCCGATTGGGCGCGGCTGATGACTTCGGGGTCGAACTGGCGTTCCGAGGCACCGAGGCCTGCGAGCCATTCCCAGCGGAGCGACCCGCGGAACTCCTCGAACATGGCATCGGCACTGATGACGGTCGGCTTCATGCGTTCAGGAGACGGCGCTCAACGCCTAGTTTGGAGCAGCCCAGAATACCGCGGAACCGGCTTCGCCGGGCCGCCGGTATTGCCCCCGGCAGGGGGTTGGCGCAGCGACACGAAGTGCGCGAAGCCTGGGGGCGAGCCACCTCAAGCGACTTGGGTGGATTGCCAGCCTGCAATCAGGCCGTGCAACGCGGCGGCATCGGTGCTGGACTTGATCTGTTCGCGCAGGCTGGCATCACTCAGCAGCTCGGCGATTTCGGAGAGGATTTCGAGGTGCTTCTGCGTGGCCGCTTCGGGCACCAGCAGGAAGATCAGCAGCCCGACGGGCTGCTCGTCGGGGGCGTCGAACCCGATGGGATTCGCCAGCTGGAACACAGCGGCCATCGGAGCCTTGAGGCCCTTGATGCGGCCATGCGGAATGGCAACGCCGTGGCCCAGACCGGTGGAGCCGAGGCGCTCGCGCGCAAACAGGCTGTCGGTGATCAGGGCGCGTCCCAGGCCGTGAAGGCTTTCGAACAGCAGGCCTGCTTCTTCGAAAGCACGTTTCTTGCTGGTAGCGTCAACGCTCACAAGCACTTGGGCGGGCGGCAGGATGGACGCGAGGCGATTCATGGTGGGGGCAGAGCGGGGGCGATTATGCACCCGCTTGGTAAAAACCCCCAGTCCCGCTATCTACTTTTTGTTTACAGCATGTTGCTCGCAGGCCTCGCGCTCCAGGGAAGGCCTTGTAAAAACCTACTGCCGCAGTCGGAAAAGCAAAAGGCCGCCCGAAGGCGGCCTGTGCGAACCCCAAGGGGCTCACATCACGCGCTTGGGTGCCGCGTGGTGGTGGTCCTGCAGGCGGTCCTTGTGGCGCACCACCTGGCGGTCGAGCTTGTCGACCAGTTCATCGACCGCAGCGTAGAGATCAGCGTGGCTCGACTCCGCGAACATGTCATTGCCCTTGACGTGGATGTTGCACTCCGCCCTTTGGCGGCGTTCCTTTTCCTTCTGCTTTTCCACCGTGAGGATCACCTTCACATCGACCACCTGGTCGAAGTGCCGTGTGATCCGGTCCAGCTTGCTCGTGACGTAGGTGCGCAAGGCAGGTGTGACGTCGAGGTGATGACCGCTGATCGTCAAATTCATGAATGACCTCCTGAGAATTGACGGTTGGGAAAATGACCGCGCTCCGGGATGGAACGTGGCCGGCGAAACAGGTTTGATTGGGGGGAGAGGGGGAGAAGGAGAAAGAGGGGGGAAAGAAGAGATGGCCGATTCACTATGCCCAAGCTGTCACGGTATTGCAATACCTGAGTTCTCCGGGTGGCAGGCGCCGCCGGGTTCTGCTTCAATCCGCTATTGATTCCATAGCTGCCCGCGCATGTTGGCCCGCCATTGCGGCCATTTGGAAGCAAGTGTTTCAGCGTTTTGCCATCGGTGACCCTCCCGGACGAAGGGCCAGCAGTTTCAGCGCCAGGCGGCGCGCATGCGGTTGCGCAGGTCGATCACGGCGGTGGGCGGCGGCACCGCGGGCGGACGCACCGGCGGTGGCGGCCAGGTCTGCTGTTCGAAGCCCGCGAGATCGGCCTCCGCGATGAAACGCGTGCGGTTCGCATAGAGGTGCCGGTCGCCCCGCGCCGCCTGCTGCGTGATGTAGAAGCGCTGCGGCACCAGCAGGTGCAGATGGTCGCGGGCCCGCGTCATCGCGACGTAGAGCAGGCGTCGTTCCTCCTCGAGCTCATGCGCGCTCTGCGCCACGTCGGCCGGCAGGCAACCGTCGACCACGTTGAGCACATGCACCGAATTCCATTCCTGGCCCTTGGCCGAATGGATGGTGGAGAGAATCAGGTAGTCCTCGTCGAGCAGCGGCGGACCGGGGCGATCGCTCGTGGCCTCCGGCGGATCGAGCGTGAGTTCGGTCAGGAAGCGCTCGCGCGAGGCGTAGCCCGAGGCGAGCCGCACCAGCTGCTCCACATCGGCGCGGCGCACGCCGGAGGTGTCGTCATAGAGCCGCTCCAGGTGCGGCAGGTACCAGCCCATCGCCAGTTCCACATCCGTCGGCCACGCCAGCGAAGGCGCGCGCAAGGCGGCATAGGCCTCGGCAAAGCCGGCCCACTGTTCGCGCGCAGCGGACGGCGGCACGAAGCCGCGCACCGCCGCCACCGGGTCGGCGGCCTGGTCCATCGCGTCGAGCAATCGCGTGCCCGTGACGGGTCCGATGCCGGGGATCAGCTGCGTGACGCGAAACCCCGCCATGCGCCCGCGCGGGTTCTGGGCGAAGCGCAGCACCGCGAGCAGGTCCTTCACATGCGAGGCCTCGAGAAACTTGAGGCCGCCGAACTTCATGAACGGGATGTTGCGGCGCGCGAGTTCGAGCTCGAGTGCCGCGCTGTGCGACGAGGTGCGAAACAGCACCGCCTGCGACTTGAGCGCCAGCCCGCCCTCGCGGTGCGCGAGCACCTTGTCGGCCACCCAGCGCGCCTGCCCGGCCTCGTCGGGCACCAGCACCAGCTGCGGCTTGCCGGCGGAGGGTTTGTCGGTCCAGAGCGTCTTGGCGTGACGCTCGGCCGCCTGCGCGATCACGCGGTTCGACACATCGAGGATCGGCTGCGTCGAGCGGTAGTTGCGCTCCAGTGTGACGACCCGCGCGGGCACCGGAACGGGGCCTTCCGCCGAAGCCCGCGAGAACTGCGACGGAAAATCGAGGATGTTGCGCACCGTCGCGCCGCGGAACGCGTAGATCGACTGCGCGTCGTCCCCCACCACCGTGACGCCGCGTCCGTCGGGCTTCATCGCCAGAAGAATCGAGGCCTGCAGCAGGTTGGTGTCCTGGTATTCGTCGACCAGCACATGGTCGAACCGCGCGCCCACGGCCTCGGCCAGCGCAGGCTCCGCGACCATGCCGGCCCAGTAGAGCAGCAGGTCGTCGTAGTCGAGCACGTTCTGCTGCTGCTTGGCCTCGACGTAGGCGCCGAACAGGTTCTTGAGCTCGGCCTCCCATTCGCCGCACCAGGGGAAGGCTTCCTTGAGCACATCGGCCAGCGGCGCGCACGTGTTGACGCAGCGCGAGTAGATCGACAGACAGGTGCCCTTGCGGGGGAAGCGGTTCACCGTCGAGGACAGGCCCAGCTCGTGCCGCACCAGCCCCATGAGGTCTTCGGCATCGCCGCGGTCGTGGATCGTGAAGTTCTCGTCCAGCCCGATCTGCGCGGCGTATTCGCGCAGCAGGCGCGCGCCGATGCCATGGAAGGTGCCGGCCCACGGCAGCGCGGGCGGCCGCTCCGACTTCAGGCCCAGCACCCGGGCCAGCACCTGGCCCGCGCGGCGCTCCATTTCCTGCGCGGCGCGGCGCGAGAAGGTCAAAAGCAGCAGGCGCTGCGGATCGACACCGCCCGCGATCAGGTGCGCCACCCTGTGCGCCAGCGTGCTGGTCTTGCCGGAGCCGGCGCCGGCAATCACGAGCAGGGGGCGGTGATCGCCACCCACCGTCGCATCCACGCCGTGTTCGACCGCCGCGCGCTGTTCGTCGTTGAGCGTGGCGAGCGCCGCGGCCAGGCGCTCGGCCTGGGTCTGGGGCGCAGCGGAAAAAACGGGGAGCGCAGCGGTCTGCATGGGACCAGACTTTACTGTATGTCCGTCCAGTCCGGACGCCTTGCCGCCTCGTGGCCGGTGACATAATCGCGCCTCGCTGCAACCGGAGACTCCCCTTGGAAACCGCCCCGTCTCGGCAGCTTTCAACTCCCTTCTGACGCCTTGCGCCGGGCCTGGGAATTGAAAGCGCCCCGCCCTCGCCCAACGTTCAGTCATCCCCGGGAGTGAGCCCATGCTCAACATCTTTACGCTCGCCAACGGCCGCCTCGTCCAGGAAGAGATCGAGGCGCTGGAGGAGCTCTCCAAGTTCCAGCCGATCTGGGTCGACCTCGAGTCGCCCACGCTCGAAGAGAAGCGCTGGATCAAGCAGTACTACGGTCTCTCGATTCCCGAAGACGCGATGGACGAGGACATCGAGGAGTCGGCCCGCTTCTACGAGGAAGACAACGGCGAACTGCACATCCGCTCCGACTTCCTGATCGACGACGACGAAGACCCGCGCACCGTGCGCGTCGCCTTCATCCTGAACCAGCACAACACCGACCTGCGCAGCCGCGGCGTGCTGTTCTCGATCCACGACGAGGACGTGCCCGTGTTCCGCCTGCTGCGCATGCGCGCACGCCGCGCACCGGGGCTGATCGAAGATGCCAAGGAAGTGATGCTCAAGCTCTTCGACGCCGACGCCGAATACTCGGCCGACACGCTGGAGAACATCTACGACGAGCTCGAGGTGGCCGGCAAGAAAGTGCTGTCGGGCAACGTCAGCGACGAGCTGGCCGGCGAGGTGCTCGGTGCCATCGCGCGGCAGGAAGACTTGAACGGCCGCATCCGCCGCAACGTGATGGACACGCGCCGCGCGGTCAGCTTCATGATGCGCAGCAAGATGCTCAACGCCGAGCAGTTCGAAGAGGCGCGGCAGATCCTGCGCGACATCGAGTCGCTGGACAACCACACGGCCTTCCTGTTCGACAAGATCAACTTCCTGATGGATGCGACCGTCGGTTTCATCAACATCAACCAGAACAAGACCATCAAGATCTTCTCGGTGGCCAGCGTGGCGCTGCTGCCGCCCACCTTGATCGCGAGCATCTACGGCATGAACTTCAAGTTCATGCCGGAGCTCGACTGGGCAATGGGCTATCCGTATGCCATCGTGCTGATGGCGGCCAGCGCGCTGGTGCCGATGTGGTACTTTCGCCGGCGCGGCTGGCTCAAGTAGCGGCAGGCCGCCTGGCCAGCCACGCATCGACCAGCGCGAGGCTGTAGCGGCTCGCGACCTCGGCGACGAAGCGTGCGAAGTCGCCATGCGCTGCGTCGTCTGCGCGATCCGAAATCGTCCGCATCGCCGCGAACGGCACGCCGTAGTCGTGGCATGCCTGTGCCACTGCGGCGCCCTCCATTTCCACCGCGAGCGCATCGGGCAGATGGCGGCGCAACGCTTCGCTTTCGGCAGCGGTCGAGACGAAGCGGTCGCCGCTGATCAACAAGCCACGATGCACTTTCGGCGACTGGAGGCCGAACTCGTCGACGGCCCCCTGCCCCACCAACGCCACCGGGTCGCGCAACGTCTCTTCGGCAACGGCCGCCAATGCATCGCCGATCGCCGCATCGGCAGTGAAGCGCGAAAGGCCCGTCAAGGGCACTTCGTATCTCGGAAAGATCGGCGAGGCGTCGAGGTCGTGCTGAAGCAGTTCCGTTGCGACGACCACATCGCCAACCTTCACGCCCGGCGCGAGTCCGCCCGCGACGCCGGTGAAGACGATGGCCCGCACGGCAAACCGCTCGAGCAGCACCGTGGCCGTCACCGCCGCCGCGACCTTGCCGATGCGCGACAGCACCGCGACCACGGGCTGGCCATGCAGATGGCCAATCCAGAAGTCGCGCCCGGCGATCCGCACACGCTGCTCGTCGGGCATCTGCGCGAGGAGCGCACCCAGCTCCTCGTGCATCGCAGCGACGATGGCAATGGGCGCGGCCACGGTTTACTTGATGTCCACGCCGTAGAAGGTGTGGCGGCCGAACGGGCTCAGCTTGAAGTCAACGACTTCCTTGCGCACCGGCTTCAATTGCACCGCATGCGCAATCGTGAACCACGGCGCCTGTTCCTTGAAGATCACCTGCGCCTTCTTGTAGAGCGCGTCGCGGTCGGCCTGCTTGGTCGCGCTCTTGGCCTTCACCACGAGGTCTTCATAAGGCTGGTAGCAGAACTTCGAGATGTTGCTGCCGCTGGCCGATTTGGCCGAGGCGCAGCCCAGCAGCGTGTAGAGGAAGTTGTCCGGGTCGCCGTTGTCGCCGGTCCAGCCCAGCATGCCCATCTGGTGCTCGCCGGCCTGCAGGCGCTTGCGGTACTCGCCCCATTCGAAGCTCTTGATCTCGGCCTTGACATTGATCTTGGCAAGGTCAGCCTGCATCAGCTCGGCGATCCGCTTGGCGTTCGGGTTGTAGGGGCGCTGCACCGGCATGGCCCACAGGTCGGTGCTGAAGCCATCGGGGAAGCCGGCCTGCGCCAGCAGCTTCTTGGCGGCTTCGGGATCGTAGGGATCGTCCTTGACCGCGTCGTTGTAGGACCACAGGGTCGGCGGGATCGGGTTCTTGGCAGCGACACCGGTCGTCAGGTAGACGCCGTCGATGATGGCCTTCTTGTTGATCGCCATGTTGATCGCCTTGCGCACGCGCACGTCGTCGAAGGGCTTCTTCGTCGTGTTGTACGAGAGGTAGCCCACATTGAGGCCGGGCTGCTCCAGCACCTGCACGTTCGGGTCCTTGCGGATCGCGTCGAGGTCGGCCGGGTTCGGGTACGGCATCACATGGCATTCGCCCTTCTGCAGCTTGGCCCAGCGCACCGAGGCATCGGGCGTGATCGCGAACACGAGGTCGTCGATCTTGGCCTTGCCGCCCCAGTACTGCGGGAAGGCCTTGAAGCGGATGACCGCGTCCTTCTGGTACTGCACGAGGTAGAACGGACCGGTGCCGACCGGGTCCTGGTCGACCTTCTCGGGCGTGCCGGCCTTCAGCATGGCAATGGCGTATTCCTTCGACTGGATGCCGGCGAACGGCATGGCCAAGTTGGCAAGGAAAGGCGCTTCGGCCTGATTGATCACGATCTTCACCGTGTAGTCGTCCACGCGGTCGACCGATTTCAGGAGCTTGGGCATGCCCATGTCGGTGAAGTACGAGTGGTTCTGGCTCGTGACCTTGAAGTAAGGATCGCTCTCCTTCCATTGCCGCTCGATCATGAACATCACGTCATCGGCGTTGAAGTCGCGCGTGGGCTTGAAGCTCTTGCTCGTGCTGTGCCATTTCACGCCCTTGCGCAGATGAAAGGTGTAGACGGTGCCATCGGCCGAGACATCCCATTTCTCGGCCAGCCCCGGCACGACCTTGGTGCCGCCGCGCTCGAACTCGACAATGTTGTTGTAGACCTGCGTGGTCACGTCTTGCGAGGTGCCAGTGGTGTTGATGCCCGGATAGAAATTCTCCGGGCTTCCTTCGGAGCAATACACCAACGTCTTGGCTGACACGGCGCCGCAGGCCAGGGTAAGGGCCGCAAGCGCTGTCGGTGCCAGGAGCGCCAGCTTTCGTGAGCGGCGCGAAACGGATGGCTGGGTCTTCATAAGGACTCCTTGAGACACGGTTGAAAAAAACCAACTTAGGAATTCGTCGCCAGGGGAACGGCGAGCGGCGGGACATCGGCGCGCACGGGAGCCGCGCCATCGAGAAACTTCTCGGCGTAGTGGCAAGCCACCAGCCGTTCATCCAGCGCGCGCAGCAGGGGCCGCTCTTCGCGGCAGCGCTGCTGGACATGCGGGCAGCGCGTGCTGAAGACGCAGCCCGAGGGCGGATTCAGCGGCGACGGCAATTCGCCCTTGAGCACGATGCGCTGGCTGCTGAGTCCCGGCGTCGAGGCCAGCAGGGCCTGTGTGTAGGGGTGCAGCGGACGCGCGAAGATGTGCGACTTGGGGCCCTGCTCCACCGCATGGCCGAGGTACATCACGAGCACGTCGTGGGCGATGTGGCGCACCACGCCGAGGTCGTGCGAGATGAAGAGATACGCCAGGCCGAGTTCGGCCTGCAGATCGGCCAGCAGGTTCAGCACCTGCGCCTGGATCGACACGTCGAGCGCCGACACCGGCTCGTCGGCCACCAGCAGGCGCGGCGACAGCATCAGCGCGCGCGCGATCGCGATGCGCTGGCGCTGGCCGCCGGAGAACATGTGCGGATAGCGGTTGGCATACTCGGGCCGCAAGCCGACGCGGGCGAGCATTTCGCGCGCCTTGGCAGCGCGCTCCGCCTTGCCCATCGTGGTGTTGATCGCCAGCGGGTCCTCGAGCACGGTCGATATCTTCTTGCGCGGGTTGAGCGAGCCGTAAGGATTCTGGAACACGAGCTGCACGGCCTGGCGCAGTTCACGCCTGCGCTCGGGCGGCGGATTCACCGCATCGACACCCACGAGCGTGAGCTGCCCGGCCGTCGGCTTCTCGATCAGCGCGACCATGCGCGCCAGCGTGGACTTGCCGCAGCCCGACTCGCCGACCACGGCCAGCGTGCGTCCGCGTTCGAGACGGAACGAGATGTCGCCCACGGCCCGCAATTGCGCCGGTGCGCGGAACAGGCCGCGCCGGACGTCGTAGGTGCGCTGGAGGCTGTTGGCCTCCACCACGATGTCTGCCGGAGCGCCGCTCACGGAAGCACCTCCACCGGCGGATGCTGTTGCGGCCGGTCTTTCTCGATGGCCTCGAGGCGCCCCGGCTCGCCGAGCGGGAAATGGCAGCGAACCTCGGCGCCCTGCCACTCGCGCAGCGCCGGGCGCACATTGCAGGCGCGCGTGGTGACGTAGCTGCAGCGCGGCGCGAACAGGCAGCCCGACGGCCGGTCGTGCACGCCGGGCACCACGCCACTGATGGTGGCGAGCCGCCCTTCGGGCGCGGCACGCTCGGGCAGCGCCGCGAGCAAGGCCTCGGTGTACGGATGCTGCGGCGATGCGAAGAGCCGGTCGACGCGCTGGTGCTCCATCACCTGCCCTGCATACATCACCGCAATGCGCTGCGCCATCTCGCTCACCACGCCCATGTTGTGCGTGATCAGCACCAGCGCCATGCCGCGCTCCTTCTGCAGCTCGCGCAGCAGGTCGAGGATCTGCGCCTGGATGGTGACGTCCAGCGCGGTGGTCGGCTCGTCGGCGATCAAGAGGCGCGGATTGCAGGCGATGGCCATCGCGATCATCACGCGCTGGTTCATGCCGCCGGAGAGCTGGTGCGGGTAGCTGCCCAGGCGCGACGATGCGGCGGGAATGCCGACCTGCTCCAGCAGCTCGGTGGCACGCTTCTTCGCCGTGCGCCTGTCGAGGTGCAGGTGCAGGCGCAGCACCTCCATCAGCTGGAAGCCGATGGTGAAGCAGGGGTTGAGGCTGGTGGTCGGCTCCTGGAAGATCATCGCGACCTCCTTGCCGACCAGCGAGCGGCGCACCTTGTCGGAAATGCCGAGCAGGTCCTTGCCCGCGAAGCGCATGTGGTCCGCGCGCACGCGGCCCGGGAAGCCGACCAGACCCATCAGCGCCATCATGGTGACGCTCTTGCCCGAGCCCGATTCGCCGACGATGCCGAGCACCTCGCCTTCCTCGAGCGTGAGGCTCACGCCATCGACGGCGTGCAGCACGCCGCCTTGCGTGGGGAACTCCACATGCAGATCTTTGATGTCCAGCAAAGGCATTTGCTTTCTCCTTTGCTTCAGCGTTTCAGCTTCGGGTCGAGGGCGTCACGCAGACCGTCGCCCAGCAGATTGAAAGCCAGCACCGCCGCGAGGATCGCGAGGCCCGGGAAGGTCACGACCCACCAGGCGCGCAGCACGAACTCGCGCGCGTCGGCCAGCATCGTTCCCCACTCGGGCGACGGCGGCTGCGCGCCGAGACCGAGAAAGCCGAGCGCGGCCGCATCGAGGATCGCGGTCGAGATGCCGAGCGAGGCCTGGACGATCAGCGGCGCTGCGCAGTTGGGCAGCACCTCGCTGAACATCAGGCGCAGCGTGCCGGCGCCGCTCACGCGCGCCGCGGTCACGTAGTCGCGCGAGACCTCGGCAATGACGGCCGCGCGCGTGATGCGCACATAGTGCGGCAGCACCACGATCGCCACCGCGAGCATCGCATTGACCAGCCCCGGCCCGAGGATCGCGACGATCACGATGGCGAGCAGCAGGCTCGGCAGCGTGAGCACGATGTCCATCAGCCGCATGATCGCGATCTCGAGCACGCCGCGGAAGAAGCCCGCGATCAGCCCGAGCACCACGCCCGCAACGACCGACAGCGCCACCACGGCGACACCGATCGACAGCGAGAGCCGCGCGCCGTACATGAGGCGCGAAAGAATGTCGCGCCCGATGGCATCGGTGCCCAGCAGATAGCTGACCGAGCCGCCCTGCTGCCACGCCGGCGGCTGAAGGAAGACGGCGCTGTTGGTCTGGTTCGGCGCATGCGGTGCGATCCACGGCGCGAGCAACGCGACGAGCAGCAGCAGGGCGATGGTGAAGAGCCCGATGACCGCACCGCGGTTGGCCGAGAAGGCGCTCCAGAATTCGCGCCAGGGGCCGGGCGGCGCGGTGCTCGCGCCGGTCGTGGGGATGGCGGGGGTCGAAGCCATGTTCATCAGCGCCGGATACGGGGGTTGATGACGCCGTAGGCAACGTCGACCAGCAGGTTGACCATCATCACGATGACGCCCAGCAGCAGCATGCCGCCCTGCAGCACCGGGTAGTCGCGCCGGCCGATGGCTTCGATGAGCCACTTGCCGACTCCGGGCCATGAAAAGATCGTCTCGGTCAGGATCGCGCCGGTGAAGAGCACGCCCACTTGCAGCCCGATCACGGTCACGACCGGGATCAGTGCATTGCGCAGCGCATGCAACCCCACCACGCGAAAGCGCGACAGGCCCTTGGCGCGCGCGGTACGGATGTAGTCCTCGCCGAGCACCTCGAGCATGGCCGAGCGCGTCATGCGCGCTATGACCGCCAGCGGCACGGTGCCGAGCACGATGGCCGGAAGAATGAGGTGGTGCAGCGCCGACCAGAAGGCGCCGGTGTCGCCGGCACGCAGCGAGTCGATCAGCAGGAAACCGGTCTCGGGTTCGATGAAGTACTGCACTGCGATGCGTCCGGACACGGGCGTCCACCCGAGCTGCACCGAGAAGAACAGGATCAGCAGCAGCCCCCACCAGAAGATCGGCATCGAGTAGCCGGTCAGCGAGGTGGCCATCACGCCGTGGTCGAAGATCGAATTGCGCCGCACCGCGGCGAGGATGCCGGCGGGCAACCCCAGCAGCAGCGCAAAAAGGATCGCGCAGACCGCCAGCTCGACAGTGGCCGGAAAGAGCGCGAGAAACTCGCTCATCACCGTGTCCTGCGTGATGATCGACTTGCCGAGGTCGCCGTGCAGCACGCGGCCGATGTAGATGCCGTACTGCACGATCATCGGCTTGTCGAAGCCGTAGGCGGTGCGCAGCTCGGCATGGCGCGCGGGATCGATCCCGCGCTCGCCGGCCATGGTTTCAATGGGGTCTCCCGGCACCAGCCGGATGAGAAAGAAGGCAAGCAGCGTCATGCCGATGAAGGTCGGCACCAGCAGGCTTGCACGAGTCAGAATGAATCGAAACATCGACCGCGAATATGCAAGATCGATGCCGTGGCCCTACCCGGGCCGAACCCTTACTTCTTGGCGTCTCGCAATTCGCGGCGCAGGATTTTCCCAACCGGCGTCTTCGGCAAGTCTGTACGAAACTCAATAATTCGCGGTTGCTTGTAACCCGTAAGGTTTGCTCTGCAGTATTCGCGCACCTGCGCCTCGGTCAGCGACTCGTCTTTCTTGACGATCACGAGCTTGACCGCTTCGCCGGTCTTGTCGTCGACCACGCCCACGGCTGCGCATTCAAGCACGCCCGGAATCTGTGCGACCACATCCTCGATCTCGTTCGGGTAGACGTTGAAGCCCGATACCAGGATCATGTCCTTCTTGCGGTCGACCACCTTGAAGTAGCCGCGTTCGTCGACCACGCCGATGTCGCCGCTCTTGAAGTAGCCGTCGGCCGTCATGACCTTGGCCGTTTCGTCGGGACGCTGCCAGTAGCCGGCCATCACCTGCGGGCCCTTGATCGCGATTTCGCCGGGCTGCCCCATCGGCACTTCGTGGCCATCGTCGTCGAGCAGCTTGAGCCAGGTGCTCGGCAGCGGCAAGCCGATGGTGCCGGTGTAGGCCTTGCTGCTGGTGGGGTTGCAGGTGGTCGAGGGCGAAGTTTCGGAGAGGCCGTAGCCCTCGCAGATCGGGCAGCCGGTCTTCTCGAGCCAGAGCTTGGCGACCGCGGCCTGCACGGCCATGCCGCCGCCCACCGAGACCTTCAGGTTCTTCCAGTTGACGGTGTTGAAGTCGGGGTGGTTCGCCAGGCCGTTGAACAGCGTGTTGACGGCCGGGAAGCTGTGGATGGTGTGCTTCGACAGCTCCTTGAGCACGCCCGCGAGGTCGCGCGGATTCGGAATCAGGATCAGCTTGCCGCCCGTGCGCATGCTCAGCATCATGCCGACCGTGAACGCGAAGATGTGATACAGCGGCAGCGCGCACACGCTGGTGGGCTGCTCGCTGGCCGGCACCTGCGCCATCACGGGCTCGTTCCAGGCTTCGGACTGCAGCACGTTGGCGATCACGTTGCGATGCAGCAGCACGGCGCCCTTCGAGACGCCGGTGGTGCCGCCGGTGTACTGCAGCACGGCCACATCGTCCGGCCCGATGGCCACGGGCTGCAGCGTGCGGCCGGCGCCCTTTTCGAGCGCATCGTTGAAACGCACCGCGCCCGGCAGGCTGAAGTGCGGCACCATCTTCTTGACGTTGCGCACCACGTAGTTGACGAGTGCGCCCTTGAGGAAGCCGAGGCGGTCGCCCATCGACGTCAGCACGATGTGCTTCACCGGCGTGGCCGCGATGCATTGCTGCAGCGTGGTGCCGAAGTTCTCCATGATCACGATGGCCTTGGCGCCCGAGTCCTTGAGCTGATGCTCGAGCTCGCGCGGCGTGTAGAGCGGGTTCACGTTGACCAGGATCAGGCCTGCGCGAAGGATGCCCGCCACCGCGATGGGGTACTGCGGGCAGTTGGGCATCATCGCGGCCACGCGGTCGCCCTTGACGAGGCCCAGGCCCTGCAGGTACGCCGCGAAGGCCTTGCTCTGCTTGTCGGTCTCGGCGTAGCTGACGTCCTTGCCCATGAAGCTGTAGGCGGTGCGATCGGCGTACTTGGTGAAGCTCTCTTCCATGAGCCCGACCAGCGAGGGGTAGTGCGAAGCGTCGATGTCGGCAGGCACGCCTTGCGGATAGCTGCTGAGCCAGGGGCGGTCGGTCATGGATTTGTCTCCTCCGGGTCTGATAACTGAAAACGAAAACGGCGCACGAGATGGCGCCGCGATGATCTGGCCCGCATCGCTGCGGGCATGGACCGTCGGCCTATTCGATGGCCTTGCCCATATCTTCCACTACTTTCTTGGCATCCCCAAAGACCATCATGGTCTTGTCCATGTAGAAGAGTTCGTTGTCGAGGCCGGCGTAGCCCGCCGCCATGGAGCGCTTGTTCACGATCACCGTCTTGGCCTTGTAGGCCTCCAGGATCGGCATGCCGTAGATGGGTGTGCCCTTCTGCAGTGCCGCCGGGTTCACCACGTCGTTGGCCCCCAGGATGATTGCCACGTCCGCCTGCGCGAACTCGCCGTTGATGTCCTCCATCTCGAACACCTGGTCGTACGGCACCTCGGCCTCCGCCAGCAGCACGTTCATGTGGCCCGGCATGCGTCCGGCCACCGGGTGGATCGCGTACTTCACCGTCACCCCCTTGTGGATGAGCTTCTCGGCCAGCTCGTTCACCGCATGCTGGGCACGCGCCACCGCCAGGCCGTAGCCCGGCACGATGATCACGGTCTCGGCGTTGGACAGCATGTAGGCCGCGTCGTCGGCGCTGCCGCTCTTGACCGGACGCTGCTCCTTCGCACCGCTGGCCGCGCTGACCGCCTCGCCGCCGAAGCCGCCCAGGATCACGTTGAAGAACGAGCGGTTCATGGCCTTGCACATGATGTAGCTCAGGATCGCACCCGAAGAGCCCACCAGCGAACCGGCCACGATCAGCATCGCGTTGTTCAGGCTGAAGCCGATGCCCGCGGCCGCCCAGCCCGAGTAGCTGTTGAGCATCGACACCACCACCGGCATGTCGGCGCCGCCGATCGGGATGATGATGAGCACGCCCATCACGAAGGCCAGCGCCAGCATCGCGAAGAAGGCCGGCCAGCTTTCGGTGAAGACGAACACCAGGCCCAGCCCGATCATGGCCAGGCCGAGCACGAGGTTCAGCATGTGCTGGCCCGCGAACTGCACCGGCGCGCCCTGGAACAGCCGGAACTTGTAGGTACCCGAAAGCTTGCCGAAGGCGATGACCGAGCCGCTGAAGGTGATGGCACCGATGGCCGCACCCAGGAACAGTTCGAGCCGGTTGCCGGTCGGAATGGGCGCGCCCTTGGCGATGCCTTCCAGCATGGCCGCGGGTTCGACCACGGCCGCGACCGCGATGAACACCGCCGCCAGGCCGATCATGCTGTGGAAGAAGGCCACCAGCTCGGGCATCTTGGTCATCTCGACCGTCTTGGCGCGGTAGGCGCCGTAGCCGCCGCCGACCACCAGCCCCAGCAGCACCCAGGCCAGGCCCATGAGGTGGCCGCCGGCGATGTTGTAGATCAGCGCACCGGTGGTGACCACCGCGATGGCCATGCCGGCCATGCCGAAAGCGTTGCCGCGGATCGAGGTGGTGGGATGGCTCAGGCCCTTCAAGGCCTGGATGAAGCAGACGCTGGCGATCAGGTAGAGCAGCGTGACGAGGTTCATGCTCATTGGGCGGCCCCCGCTTCAGCCTTCGGTGCTGCCGCTTTCTTTTCCTTCTTCTTGAACATCTCGAGCATGCGCCGCGTGACGAGGAAGCCGCCGAAGATGTTCACTGCGGCGAGCGCCACCGCGAGCACGCCCATGGTCTTGCCCAGCGTGGTCTCGGTGAGCGCGGCCGCGAGCATCGCGCCCACGATCACGATGGCCGAGATCGCGTTGGTCACGGCCATCAGCGGCGTGTGCAGCGCGGGCGTGACGGTCCAGACCACGTGGTAGCCCACGTAGATGGCCAGCACGAAGATGATGAGGTTGATGACGGTGTGGGAAACGGGATCCATGATTTCTTCTCCTCGCGTGACCGCTTATTTCTTCGTGACCTGGCCGTCTTGCGTGACGCGGCAGGCGGCGACGATGTCGTCTTCGAGGTCGATCTTGAGCGCACCTTCCTTCGTGACGATGAGCTTGAGAAAGTCGAGCACGTTGCGCGCATAGAGCGCCGAGGCATCGGCCGCCACGAGCGCCGCGAGGTTGGTTTCGCCGACGATGGTCACTCCGTGCCTCACCACCGTCCGGTCGGCTTCCGACAACGGGCAGTTGCCGCCCACGCCCTCAGGACCCTTGCCGGCGGCGATGTCGACGATCACCGAACCGGGCTTCATGGCCTTGACCATGTCCTCGGTGATGAGCGTCGGCGCGGCGCGCCCGGGAATGAGCGCGGTGCTGATCACGATGTCGGCGAGCGCCACGCGCTTGGCGACTTCGACCTGCTGGCGCGCGAGCCAGCTCGCAGGCATCGGCTTGGCATAGCCGCCGACGCCGACAGCGGCTTCCTTTTCTTCGTCGGTGTCGTAGGACACCTCGATGAACTTGCCGCCGAGCGATTCGATCTGTTCCTTGACGCTCGGACGAACGTCGGAGGCTTCGATGACGGCGCCCAGGCGCTTGGCGGTGGCGATGGCCTGCAGGCCCGCCACGCCGACGCCGAGGATGACGACGCGCGCGGCCTTCACGGTGCCGGCGGCGGTCATGAGCATCGGGAAGAAGCGCTGGTACTTGTCGGCCGCGATCATCACGGCCTTGTAGCCGGCGATGTTGGCCTGCGATGAGAGGACGTCCATGCTCTGGGCGCGGGTGGTGCGCGGCGCGGCTTCGAGGGCGAAGCCGGTGAGGCCGGCACTGGCCAGGCGTTGCAGGCCCGCAGCATCGAAGGGATTGAGCATGCCGATGACGACGGTGCCGGACTTCATCAGTGCGGCTTCGGCGTCGCTGGGCGTGCGCACCTTGAGCACCATGTCGGCGGAGAACGCACCGGTCTGGTCGGTGATTTCCGCGCCGGCGGTCTGGTAAGCCGCATCGGTGACGCTGGCAGCAACGCCGGCCCCCGACTGCACGCGAACGGTATGTCCTGAAGCGACCAGTTTTTTCACCGTTTCGGGTGTCACGGCCACTCGGGTTTCGCCAGCCGCGGTCTCGGCAGGCACGCCTATCAGCATAGAGATCTCCTCAGGGGGAAGGGGCAGCACGGAATGCGGGCAGAGCTTACAGCAAGATTACAAATGGCCGTGTCGCAGGAATACCTCAGCACATTTGCCTGCCAGCGCCCATGCATGCTATTGGTGCAGCTATTCAATTCATAGCAGACCTGGGTATTTGCTACCCGGGATCGCCCCGCTGTGCCGGGCGGCCCCCTTCACGGACAGGCATGTTCCAAGTACACCGTGGTGCGCCCGAAGACCACCATGACGCGGATGCAAAGGCCATTGGAATCCAAACATCTGCATTCAACTGTGTCCAACATCATTTATTACTTCCTCAAAAATCGCAAATAGCGTGCATTAGTTGCAATCTCCATTTCTTACATCAGACGCAGATAGATACACTTCCGTTCAATCGTCCGCTCACCGAGGCTGGCGAAGGGAGGAAGAAGGGGATGCAATGCGTATCGCGGTACTCGACAACGGACCGGATCAGCTCAAACTGGTCAATCACACCATGCTGGGACTCGGTCACGAGTGCCACCTGTACACCGAAGGAAAAGCACTGCTGCAGTCACTGCGGCGGCAGACCTTCGACCTGCTGATCCTCGACTGGAGCCTTCCCGACATCCAGGGGCTGGACGTGGTGAAGGCCATCCGGCGCGAGCTCAAGAGCCGCCTCCCCATTCTTTTCGTGACCGACAGGTGCGACGAAGCCGACATGGTCGAAGGCCTCAACAGCGGCGCCGACGACTTCATGACCAGGCCCATCCGTGCGGGCGAGCTCGAGGCCCGCGTCAATGCGCTGCTGCGCCGCTCGTACCCTGCGAAGCACGAGGTCGAGCTGGTTTTCGGCCCCTACCATTTCTATCCGCCCTCGCGCCTGCTGAAGGTCCGGGGCAAGCCGGTCGAGCTGAAGAACCGCGAGTACGAGCTTGCGCTGTTCCTGTTCCAGAACCTCGGGCGGCTGCTTTCGCGCGAACACCTGCACGAGGCGGTGTGGGGGCTGGGCGTCGAGGCACTCTCGCGCTCGCTCGACACCCACGTGTCGCGCCTGCGGACCAAGCTCGACCTGCGCCCCGCGAATGGGTTCCTGCTGCTGGCCATCTACGGGCTGGGCTACCGGCTCGAAACGATCGAGGCGAATTCGCTGCCCCCCGCCGCCTCCCGATAGTCGCGCCGACCCGGCCGCCCGGGAATCTCTGCCAAGCTACAGTCTCCAACGGCAACTCAACCACAAGGAACGGGACGATGAACCGCATGATCAGGCCGCTGCTCGCTGCCGCACTGCTGTGGAGCAGTTGGACCGGCCTTGCCGCCGCGCAGGACATCGTCGAGGCCAGCGACATGGTGCGGGGCGGCATGCAGGCGATCCAGATGATCGATCAGGGCAAGGCCGGCGAACTCTGGGACGGCGCCACGCCGGCCACCCGCAAGCGCGTGACCCGCGTCGACTTCACGGGCCAGGTCGCCAAGAGCCGCGCGACGCTCGGCCTGCCCCAGCAGCGCACCTGGGTGGCGGTCAATCGCCAGGTCGTTGCCGACCCCGACGCCGACATGGCCGGCCAGTACGTCAGCGTCGAATACGAAACCCGCTTCGCCAACAAGCCCGAGGGCACCCTGCGCGAACTCGTGAGCTTTCATCTCGACCGCGATCGCACCTGGCGTTTCAGCGGCTACGTGCTGCGCTGACCCGTCCCATGGCCGCGCGCTGGAAGCCCAACGTCACCGTGGCCGCGGTGATCGAACAAGACGGCCGGTTCCTGCTGGTCGAAGAGCATGCCGCCGACGGCCTCAGGCTCAACACGCCTGCAGGCCACCTCGACCCCGGCGAATCGCCGGCCGAGGGCTGCGTGCGCGAGACGCTCGAGGAAACCGCCCATCACTTCACCCCGACCGCACTGATCGGCGTCTACATGGCACGCGCTCGCCCACAGGCCGAGCAGGGAGAAGACGTGACCTACATGCGCTTCGCCTTCGCCGGCGTGCTCGGCGCACGCGAAGAAGGCCGCGCGCTCGACGAAGGCATCGTGCGCACCCTGTGGATGACGCCCGACGAAATCCGAGCCAGCGTGGCGCGGCATCGCAGCCCGCTGCTGCTGCAGTGCGTGGAAGACTACCTGGCCGGCCAGCGCCATCCGCTAGCACTGATACACATCGACGAATCGGTGCGGCCTTCCCCGGTCAGACGATGACGCCGCCTCCGAGGCAGCGCTCGCCGTCGTAGAGCACGGCCGACTGCCCGGGCGTGACCGCCCATTGCGGCTCGCCGAAGCGCAGGCTGAAGGCTCCGTTGGCGCCATCGGCCATCTCGCAGCCCGCGTCGGCCTGCCGGTAGCGCGCCTTCGAGCCATAGCCGCCCGGCACGGGCGCCTCGCCTGCGACCCAGCTCGCGTCGTCGGCCTTCAACGACGAAGACAACAACCAGGGATGGTCGTGCCCCTGCACCACCCAGAGCGTGTTCTTCTCGACGTCCTTGCGCGCCACGAACCAGGGCGAGTGGTCGCCCGATCCGCGCTGCGCGCCTTTTTCCTTGACGCCACCGATGCCCAGCCCCTGCCGCTGGCCCAGCGTGTAGAAGCTCAGGCCCTGGTGCTCGCCGAGCTTGCGGCCGCGATCGTCCCTGATCGGACCCGGCTCCTTCGAGATATAGCGGTTCAGGAACTCGCGGAACGGCCGCTCGCCGATGAAGCAGATGCCGGTCGAGTCCTTCTTCTTCGCGTTGGGCAGGCCGATCTCGGCCGCGATGCGGCGCACCTCGGTCTTGTGCAGCTCGCCGACCGGGAACAGCGTCTTCAACAGCTGCGCCTGGTTCAGACGGTGCAGGAAGTAGCTCTGGTCCTTGGAGGGGTCGAGCCCCTTCAGCAGCTCGTGCTTGCCCGTGGCTTCGTTGCGGCGCACCCGCGCGTAGTGCCCGGTGGCGATCTTCTCGGCGCCCAGCCGCATCGCATGGTCGAGAAAGGCCTTGAACTTGATCTCGGCGTTGCACAGCACGTCGGGGTTCGGCGTGCGGCCCGCCTTGTACTCGCGCAGGAACTCGGCGAACACGCGGTCCTTGTAGTCGGCCGCGAAGTTGACGTGCTCGATCTCGATGCCCAGCACGTCCGCCACGCTGGCGGCGTCCACGAAGTCGATGTTCGACGAGCAGTATTCGCTGTCGTCGTCGTCTTCCCAGTTCTTCATGAAGATGCCGACCACCTCGTGCCCCTGCTGCTTGAGCAGGTGCGCCGTGACCGCGGAGTCCACCCCGCCGCTCAGTCCCACCACGATCCGTTGCTTTGCCATAAGCCCGCCATTGTCCCAGCCCCGGGGTAGGGGCTTCCGGCGTGTGGGAAATCGGTGAAATCCCCTGTCTCCGGCTTGTCAGGCCACACCCCCCATGCCGCGGACCCGGCGCTACAGTGCCCCAAAAGGCGGCATCGATCCGCCCATGAGATCCCCCATCAGACCGGAGACAACCCCATGGTCAACCCCTCCTCGCCAGTCGAAGCGCCTGGCAACACCCCCTGGACACGCGCGTACCCGCCCGGCATGCGCTGGGACGCCGAGCTGCCCGTCAAGCCGGTCCAGCAGATGCTCGACGAAGCCGTCGCGCGCTGGCCCGAGTGCTCCGCCGTCGAGTTCATGGACCAGGTCATCACCTACCGCGAACTCGGTGCCGCGGTGGACCGCGCCGCCAAGGGGCTGCAGGACCTGGGGGTGAAGCCGGGCGTGCACGTCGGCCTCTACCTGCCGAACACGCCCCACTACCCGATCGCCTTCTTCGCCGTGCTCAAGGCCGGCGGCACGGTGGTGAACTACTCGCCGCTCGATGCAGAGCGCGTGCTGGCGCACAAGATCGAAGACAGCCGCACCGACATCCTGATCACGCTCGATCTGGTCAATCTCTACCCGCAGATGGCACGGCTGCTGGACAACTCGCGCCTGCAGAAGCTGGTGGTCGGCAGCCTGAGCGACTACGGCGCGGCGCGCGACAAGGTGCATGCCCAGCTGCAGGCCGCCGGCCAGATCGCGCCCGTGCCGGCAGACGACCGCCATGTGTCCTTCACCGCGCTGCTGCAGAGCGAGGGCCGCCACCGGACCTATCCGCTCGGCGACCTCGCCGAAGAGATCGTGGTGCTGCAGTACACCGGCGGCACCACCGGCCTGCCCAAGGGCGCGATGCTCACCCACGCCAACCTCACCTCGGCCTCCGCGCAGTACTGCGAGTCGACCAAGGGCGATCCGCCGATCCTGGGCGAAGGCACCGAGCGCTTCCTGGTCGTGCTGCCGCTCTTCCACATCTTCGCGCTCAGCGCCGCCATGCTGCTCGGCGTGCGCCTGGGCGCGGCGCTGGTGCTGCACACGCGCTTCGACGTCGATGCCGTGATGAACGAGCTGGCCGCCAGCAGGATCACCGTGTTCCCCGGTGTGCCGACGATGTACACCGCGATCCTGGCCCATCCGAAGGCGAACGAGATGGACCTGCGCTCGCTCAAGTTCTGCGGCTCGGGCGGTGCACCGCTGCCGGTGGAAGTGGAGCAGCGTTTCTTCGCGCTCACGGGCTGCCACCTCAACGAAGGCTGGGGCATGACCGAGACCTCGCCGGTCGGCACCTTCACGCCCGCGCGCGGCGTGCGCAAGGCCGGCTCGTGCGGCATGCCGCTGCCCCGCGTGCAGATCAAGCTCGTGAGCCTGGACGATCCGGCGAAGGACGTCACCGCGTTCGGCGAACCGGGCGAGCTGTGCGTCAAGGGACCGAACGTGATGAAGGGCTACTGGAACAACCCGAAGGCCACGGCCGAGTCGATGACTCCGGATGGCTACTTCCGCAGCGGCGACGTGGCGAAGATGGATGCGGACGGGTACTTCTACATCGTCGATCGCACGAAGGACATGCTGCTGTGCGGCGGGTACAACGTCTATCCGCGCGTGCTGGAGGAGTCCATCTACGAGCACCCCGCCGTGGCGGAGGTCTGCGTGATCGGGGTGCCGGACGACTACCGGGGGCAATCGCCCAAGGCCTTCGTCAAGCTGAAGGACGGGGCGGCCGAACTCACGCTCGATGCGCTCAAGCTGTTCCTCAAGGATCGCCTCGGCAAGCACGAGATGATCGGCGCCCTGGAGATTCGCGCGGAGCTTCCCAAGACGGCCGTGGGCAAGCTGTCGAAGAAGGACCTCGTCGACGAGGAAGTCCGCAAGCGGGCCTAATGCTGTCTACTTGAACGCCCCGGCCAGCAACTCGTAGGAGCGCAGCCGGGCGACATGGTCGAACACCTGCGAGGTGATCATCAGCTCGTCGGCGCCGGTGCGCGCGACGAAGGCCTCGACGCCCTTCTTCACCGTCTCGACCGAGCCGACTGCAGAGCAGGAAAGCACCGAGTCGAGCAGCGCGTTCTCCGCCGGCCCGACCTTCTGGCGATAGTTCTCCACCGGCGGCGGCAGGCGCCCCGGCCGGCCGCTGCGCAAATTCACGAAGGCCTGCTGCCAGGATGTGGCGCGGAACTCGGCCTCCTCGTCGGTGTCGGCCGCGAACACGTTGAAGCCCAGCATCACGTACGGCTTCTGCAACTGCGCCGAAGGCTTGAAGGTCTCGCGATAGATCTGGATCGCCTGCATGATCTGCTGCGGCGCGAAGTGCGAGGCAAAGGCGTAGGGCAGGCCCAGATGGGCGGCCAGCTGCGCACCGAAGGTGCTGGACCCGAGGATCCACACCGGCACTTCAAGCCCCGCCCCGGGCACGGCCCGCACCGGCTGCTGCGGCGACTTCGACATGAAGTCCATCAGCTCGACCACGTCCTGCGGAAACTGGTCCGCATCCGATTCGAGGTTCCGCCGCAGGGCCCGCGCCGTGCGCTGATCGGAACCCGGCGCACGCCCGAGGCCCAGGTCGATGCGCCCCGGATACAGCGACTCCAGCGTCCCGAACTGCTCGGCGATCACCAGCGGCGAATGGTTCGGCAGCATCACGCCGCCGGCCCCGATGCGGATGGTCGAGGTGCCCGCCCCGATGGACGCCAGCAGCACCGCCGTGGCCGCGCTCGCAATGCCCGGCATGCCGTGGTGCTCGGCCAGCCAGTAGCGCGTGTAGCCGAGCTTCTCGCCGTGCTGCGCCAGCGAGAGCGAGTTGCGGAACGACTGTGCGGCGTCGCTGCCCTCGGTGATCGGGGAAAGGTCGAGGATCGATAACGGAATCATGGCGCCATCATGGCGCGAACGGCCCGATGCCGTCGCGCACGGGGCTATTCGGTTTGGTATAGCGTCGTCACGCTCGCGAAGTCGCGGCCGTGCTGCTCCACGTCGACCTGGAACGGCACGCTCTCGCCCGGCGCGATGGCCGGCAGGTTCTCGACCAGCCTGAAGCCGGTGAGCTGCCCGTTGCGGTCGCGCAGGCTGACCCACAGCCGCACCTTGCCGACGATGGTGTTGCCGGGGTTCCTCACCTTGCCCGTGACCTCGACGCTCTTGTAGAGAAAGCGCTGGCTGAAATTGAGCAGCACGCTGTTGGTTTCGGCCTTGGTGCCCGTCACCTGCACCTCCAGCGGCGTGCGCGGGCCCGGCAGCGCGGCGCGGCGCATCGGCTTCCATTCGATACGGGTCTGGGTGATGCGGTCCACCGCGTTCGCCTCGAGCAGGATCGGAAAGCGCTCGCCGGGGTACAGGTAGGCCAGCCCCGAGATGTTGCTCGTGCCGTCGGCCTTGCTGCCGCCGAAGCGCGAGATCACGCCGCCCGGCGCGACGACGACCGCGTCGGTGCTGTGGTTCACCAGCTCGGCCAGGAACAGCGGCCGCTGGATGCTGCTGCGCCCCGCCACCAACGGCAGCAGCTCGAGCTGCTTCGCGTCGAAGCGCTCGCTGTCGTCGGCCAGCAGGTCTTCGGTGCTCAGGCGCAGGTCGGGGTTGAAGGCCTCGGGGCCGCCCGCGGTGCGGATCACCCGGTCGGCATTCAGCACCGGGGTGCGTGCGCCGGCGGCATCGAGCGTGTTGTAGCCAATGCGGTAGTCCCAGGCCGCAATCGCGGCCGCGCGGCCGAAGCGGGCGATGCTCACGTCCACCGAGGTCTGCGCGCCGGGCTTGAGTTCGTTGGCTTGCGCATAGCCGTGGCCGAAGCCGATCACCTGCCCGGCATCGTCGTACAGCGTGGCCAGCACGTCGATGCCGCCGAGCATGGCCGTGTCCTTGCGCGCGTTGACGATGCGCCCCACCAGCCGCACGCGCTCGCCCTGCTGCACCAGCCGCACGCGCGAGAACGCCATGCGCGGCCCCTGAACCGCGTTGTAGGGCTCCGACAGCTTCTGCACGCGCAGCTCCTGCCGCGTGACGTTCTTTCCGCTCGGCATGTCGATCAGCGCGGGCACGCTCTCGCCCGGTTCGAGCACGAAGACCGGCAGCGTCTCGGTGCGCTCGTCGAGCCGGCTGTCGCCGTCGAAGTACGCGGCCCGGATGCCGGTGCGCGACAGCGGCCTGCCGGTTTCATTGCGCGCCACCACCAGCAGCTTGGGCACCGCCGAACTGCCGCTGCCCACGAGCACCTGCCGCGGCTCGCCGAGCTTCAGGCCGTCCGTCGGGATGGTGCGGTCGACCGCCGAAGCGGCCACGGGTCGTTGCGAATCGGCCGGCCTGCGCGAATCGAAGAACACCTCGACGACGCGCCCCATCAGGACGACGCCGAGCACGGCGATCACGCCGATGCCGATCTTGCGCAGCAGCAGCTTCTGCCTGAGCGCCTCTTCGGCCGCGAGCCGCCGGCCGGCCTCGTTCTTGACCTGGTCGAGCACGCGCTCGAGCCGGTCGGACACGTTGTCTTCCACCAGCGTGACCGAGCCGCAGTGGTCGCAGGTGTATTCGTTGAGGCCGGTGCGCTTGAGCACGCTGCTGCCGCATTCGCCGCATTTGAGCGTCTGGAGGTCGATGGTCATGAAGTGGCGCTTTCGGTGGTCTTGCCCACGGCCGTCAGCCATGCGGCGAGGCCATCGCGCCGCAGGCAGTCGGCCAGTGCGAGCTGCAGCTGTGCGCCTTCGTGCAGGTCGTGCTCGGTGGTTTCGTAGTGCACCTGGTAGAGCGATTCGCCCTGCGCCTCGCCCAAGCCATGCAGGCCGGCGACACGGCCCGCGAGGTCCGCGGTTTCCTGCGGCTTGAGGCGCGTGAAGGCCTGGCGCAGATCGGGCAGGTGGGCCACGAAGGCCTCGGCGTCCCAGCCGCTCACCAGGCTGTCGAGCCCTTCCAGCAGCGCGGGCAGGCGCAGCAGCAGCTCGGGCGCCGCGGCCATCACGCCATTGAGGAAGCGCACCGCCTCACGCGGCTGGGCGCCCGCGCCGAAACGCTGCCGCACCACGGTTTCGAGCGCGTGCTCGTCCCAATGGCCGTCGAGGTACAGCAAGGCCGATGCCGCGCCCGCAACGGCCGGCGCGACCGCCGCACCGGTCGCGAAGCGCTCCATCTGGGCGCGCAGAAGATCGAGATCGATGGCCTGGCCGTCCTCGCCGAATTCGTCTTTCAATGCAGCGAGCAGGCGCCCGAGTTCGCGCAGCGACAGCAGTTGCTTCACCGCGCCCGCCTCGGCCTCTTCCGGGCACGGCCCCACGTCGGGCAGCAGGAACAGCGCCGCCGGCCACACGCGCTCCAGCAGGCTGCGCAGTTGCGGATGCTGCTGCACGCCCAGCGGCTCGCGCGCCCGCCACAGCGTGACGAGCCGGTGGCCGCAGTCGACCACCGAGCCGAGCGCGGCATCTTCATCGAGGTGCGTCGAGAGCATCGACAGCAGTTGCGGCAGGCGCGACTGCAGGCCGACCAGGCAGGCGCGCAGCAGCAGCGTCACGGCCGCGCTCGCACTGCGCCCGCGGCCCTGGTCGGCGAGCGCGGCTTCTTCCTTGCGCAGCTTGGCCATGCACACCGCCTCCACGCTCGCACCATCGGCTGCCAGCTCGATCAGCCGCGCCTCGACCAGCGGCGACCAGGCGGCGCGCCACTCCTCGAACAGGATGTGCAGCCGGCTGTTGCCGAGGAAGTCCGGCCCCGCGAGCCAGGTGCCGAGCCCCGCATCGAGGTACGACATCGCATGGAAGAAGCGGCTGCGCTCGCGGTGCGAGGGCTTGCGGTAGAGATCGAGCCGCGCCACGCGCGCCGTGCTGTCGTCCAGCCGCACGCCGGCCGCGCGCGCGAGCCGGCGCGCGTCTTCGATCAGCGGCGGCGAGCCGGCCGACGGCGGCACGTCGCCGATGCGCGTGCCGCTCAGGAAATTCCGCAGGTCGGCCGTGAAGCCGCGCGTGCCCTCGTCGATCGCGCCCTTGATGAAGCAGGAGCGGATCGCATCGAGCAAATCCTGGCGGCCCGGCCCTGCATTGCCGCGCAGCGCCGCGAGCCGCATGGCCTGCGCGGCGGCGGCCTGCACCAGCGCGGTGGACACCGCATCGACCTGGTCCTGCGCTCGGGTCTGGCGCGCAAAACGCGTGAGGCTGTCGAGCGTCACCGCGGTGAAGGGGTCGGCCTCGCCGGCCTCCAGCCGTTCCCACACCTGCTGGTAGTAGCCCGGCGAGGGCATGCCCGAGGCATAGCCGTTGAGCGCATCGAGGCGCTCGAAGCTGTAGCGGATCAGCCAGGCATCGACCGCGTTGGCATCCTTCGCGGTGGACGTGGCCGGCGCCTTCGAAGGCTTGGCCTTCTGCCACTGGTTGACGAGCTCGAGCGTGTGGAAGCCGCCCGTCACCACGACGATCGGCCCCTTCACCTCGTTGCGCCAGCGGCGGATGTGCGCGGCCATGTGGCGTTCGCGCGGCAGGCTCTGCTCGGCCTCCAGCACCTCGGGCTCGTAGTCGAGCCGCGCCATCGCGCACCAGCTGAACACGTCGCAGAAGAAGGCGCGCCAGTCGCCGAGCGCGGCCGTCGTGCGCAGCTCGAACAGCCGATCCCACAGCTCCTGGTGGTCGACGCAGCCGAGCTGCGAGGTCAACGCGTTCAGGTAGCGGCTGTGCGCGAAATAGCGCTCTTCCATCAGGCTGCGCGCGGCGTCGCGGGCATCGCCTTCTTCTTCGCTCTCGTTGCGGTGCCAGGCCTTGTCGCTCCAGGGAAGATCGATCAGCCCGAGCTGCGCGCCGAGCGCCGCGCCTTCGCGCACGGCGATCCACTCGGGGCTGTAGTCGCAGAACGGAAAGAAGGAGGTGCGCGATTCGGTGCGCGTCTTTTCTTCCGCATCGGGGTCCTCGGCCGGCACCTGGCGCGTGCTCTGGCACAACCAGGCGACGGGCGCCCGGGTCTGCGCGTGCTGCAGCAGCGGCATCAGCGCGCCCACATCGTCGGGCCCCTCGATCAGCACCGCCGCGGGCTGGATCTCGCGCAGCAACCCGCGCAATGCGAACGCGCAGGCCGGGCTGTGGTGCCGCACCGGCACGAAGAACACGCCCTCCTCGCCGAACAGCCGGCCGCGCGCGGCCTCCAGCGCCGCAGGCAGGACGCGGCCGTCTTCCGCTGCTGCTATTGCCACAGCGCGCGCGCCGCGTCGTGAAAGGTCTTCCATTGCGCGTCGCGCTTGCCGCGCTCGCGCACCACGGTGTCGAAGTAGTGGCGCACGCGCTTCACGTCGTCGCTGCTGTCCTTCAGCACCACGCCCTGCAGCTGGCCCGCGATCTCGCGCGCCGTGAGCTTGCCGTCGTTGAAATGGCGTGCCTGCAGGGCCGCCGCGTAGGCCACGTTCACCGCCTCGGCGGTGGACATCACGGCATCGAGGCCCTTGATGGCGGTGCCGTCCTGCGTCTGGCCCGCGCGCAGCTCCTGGAAGGTGGTGACCAGCAGCGCCACCACGTCGCGCGGCACATCGACCGGCGACTCGCCGCCGCCGTCCAGTTCGCGCTGCAGCTGCGCCATCACCAGCTCGACCTCGAAGGCATGGTCGCGGATCGGCTTCACCGTTTCGAAGTTGAAGCGGCGCTTCAGCGCCGACGACATCTCGTGCACGCCGCGGTCGCGCAGGTTGGCGGTGGCGATGATGTTGAAGCCGCGCTGGGCGTAGAGCCGGGCATCGTCGCCCAGCTCGGGAATCATGAGCTGCTTGTCGCTCATCAGCGAGATCAGCACGTCCTGGATCTCGGGCGGGCAGCGCGTGATTTCCTCGAAGCGCACCAGCTTGCCCGCGCGCATCGCCTGGTAGAGCGGCGATGGCACCAGCGCGCGCTGGCTCGGCCCTTCGGCCAGCAGCAGCGCGTAGTTCCAGCTGTACTTGATGTGGTCCTCGGTGGTGCCGGCCGTGCCCTGCACCGTGAGCCCCGAATCGCCGCTGATGGCGGCCGCGAGCAGCTCCGAGAGCAGCGACTTCGCGGTGCCCGGCTCGCCCACGAGCATCAGGCCCTGGTGGCCCATGAGCGTGACGATCGCGCGGTCCACCAGCGGATCGTCGCCGTAGAACTTGCGGCTCACCTGCAGTTTCTCGTCGCCGAGGATGAAGCGCCGCACCGCGCGCGGCGAGAGCTTCCAGCCGGTGGGCCGCGCGTCGGCGTCGGCGGCCTGCAGGCGCGCGAGCTCGGCCGCATAGCGCGCCTCGGGGGCCAGGCGCACGGCCTGGGTGGCGGGGGAGGAAGACGGTGAAGTGCCGGTGCTCATGGTGTTGTTGCTGCTGGTTTTTCGCTGCGGGTCAGCCCTTGGCGATCGTAGCCGCTGGTGTGGCGGCGAGTGAGGCCTGCAGCGCCTCGCGCAGCGCATGGGCGGTGGCCTGCAGCCGGGAACGCAGCCAGAAGTCGATGGCATCGATGCGGCGCGGCGGCTGCCAGGCCGGGGCGCTCACACCGACGGACCTCGCTTGCGCCATTGGCCGAGGTCGGCCTCGATGCGCTCGTTGATGTCGCCGCTCCAGTGCGCCTCGAAGCCGGCGGCACGCAGCAGCTCGACGATGCGGTGGCCCACCACCACGGTGTTGGCCTCGCGCTGCTCGATCTCGGGAATCATGCCGCCGCTGAACGCCAGGTGCAGCCGGCCGGTGCGCACCGCCGTATCGAGATCCTGCGAGTGATAAAAGCAGCAGCCGCGAATGCCGGAAGCGAGCCGCCCGGCAGCGCGCCATTGTTCGCGCACATCGTCATGGCCGTCGGACAGCGTGTTGCCGGCGCGGTGCAGCGCAATGATCTTTTCGCTGCGCAACTGGGCGAACACGGCTTCGAGCCGGTCGTACTCCGTTTGCGCCGGCCACTCGGCCTCGGCGGCGCGCTTGTTGGCGCAGGCGGCAGAGGCTTCGGCCTTCACCCAGGCCCGGTCCTCGCTCGTGAGCTCGTCGGGGTCGAGGTATTCATCGGTGATCATCCACTCGACATCGGCATCGGGATAGAAGCCGCACCACACGAGATCGTGGATGCGTCCGCGCGTATCTTCAGGGTCGAGTGTGAGAGCCATGCGTGTTGGGTTGTCGCCTCAGCGGCGACCGATCATGCTTTCTTTTCTGTGGCAGGAACGCCGTCGTATTTTCGCGTGTCCGCACCGCATCCGCGCAGTAATGCGAAAGCATGAGGCTGGGCGGCCATCCCTTCCGCGCCACCATCATGATTCATGCACCGCGCCAAGGCAATGCGCCTTTCGGCGCTGCACGACCGGCCTACCACGGCATCTTCTTTTCCCACCCGGCATCGAAGCCCGCGCAGGCCTGGGCGATGGCCAGGTAGTCGGCATAGGCCTCGGCCAGCAGCACCGGCGGCACGCCCGACAGCGGCAGCGCGCGGTCGCCGTAGCCGCGGGCCTTCATGTCCTCGAAGCCCAGGGTCTTGAGCGCGGCAGGCACGTTCTCCTCGGGCAGGGTGTTGCCCGAGAACTCGATGGCCACGCGCACACCCGCGGTCGAGAATTCCTTGGTGTACTGGTAGAAGAAGCCGCCGTCCTCGGCCTGCGCGCGCTGGTAGCCGAGCTTGGTGAAGCTGCCGCGCAGGGTGAAGGTGTCGCTGATCCAGCCCAGGCGGTCGTTGATCTCGCTGACCGCGTGGCCCTTGTCGTCGGTGAACGCGACCGCCGGCGGCTTGCGCGTCATCTGCGGGAAGAGCGGCGCGAGCTTGTAGTCCTTGAAGTGCTTGTTCCAGGCATTGGCGGTGGCCTCGTCGACCAGCGAGGCATGGCCCAGGCGCAGCTGGCTGTCGGCGGCGAGTTCGACCTCGTCGTCCTGGGTGTCGATCAGGCTGCCGTCCTCGGTGGGCCTGAAGCTGCCGCGGACCTGGCCGCCCGCGTCCAGTTCCAGCCAGACCAGCCGCTGGATCAGCCGCCCCGCCACCGGATGCCGATGCAGGTACTCGCGCCACTCGGCCTGCGGCCAGACGCGGCCGGTGCACATAGCCTCGAACAGGCGCGCGGTCTGCAGGTCGATGACCTGCTTGAGCTCTTTCTTGCTGGTCGAGAACTGCGCCTTGGCCTCCTTGATGAGGGCCGGGTCGTCGTTCTGGCGCGGCTCGGGCAGCGCCTTGACGACCTTGCCCTCGGGGTTGCGCAGCTCGGGCTTCATGGCGGCGTCGAGCACCACGGTGAAGGTGCGGTCGCCATAGGCGAGCTCGAGCTTGCCGGTGTCGTCGAGGCCCGCGGTGGGGATGGTGCGGTCGGCGAGCTGGTCCTGCGTCCAGCCGTTGCGGTCGGCGATCTGCTGCACCAGCGCGCGCGCCTTCTCCTGGACCGAGGCCGTGCGGTAGCGGCGCGAGATGCCGAGCAGCAGCTGGATCACCACCGGGTCGTTGCCCGGCGCCACGCCTTCGAGCATGGCTTCGATCTGCGAGCGGCGCTGGTAGTGGTCGCGCATGTACTGCTGCAGCAGCGACACCACCTCGTGCCCCGGCGCCTGCGCGGTGAGGGCCAGGATGCCCTTCTCGCCGATGGCGCTGCCGAGGTACTCGCTCATCTTCTCGCGCTTGCATTCCTCGAAGACCTGCTCCTGTGTCTTCTGGAAGTCCGTCTCGTAGTACTGCTTGTGCTCGGCCTTGGCGTTCTGGTAGCGCTGCTGGTTGCCCTGGTAGCGCTGCGGCGCTGTGGCGTTGGCGTAGGCGATGCCTTCGTCGAGCGAGGGGTGGCGCGTGTCCTGCGCGATGAACTGGCGCAGCACCAGGCTGCCGATGGCCTGTCGTCCTGGCCCCTCGAGCAGGCCCAGGTAGCGCGTGAGCAGCGCGTTGCCGCCCGGCTCCTTGAGCTTGCAGGCGAGCACCACCCACCAGCGCAGGATCTCGGGCTCGACCGCGCTGCCGTCCAGCCACTTGCAGGCCGGCAGGGCGTCGAGCGAGAACCAGGCGAGGCCGGCGGGCGGCTTGGCCTTCAGGCCCTTCTTCGCCTCGGCCAGCAAAATCGCCGGCGCGAGCCGGGGCGAGATGTCGTCGCCCAGCGCTTCGAGCGCGGTGAGGTAGGCCGCGCGCACGGTTTCGCGCGTCTCCTTCTCGAGCCCCTTGGTGATCGCGGGCACGGCATCGGCGTACTTGAGTTCGGCCAGCCAGCCGGCGGCCTCGATGCGCACCTCGCTCTTGGTGGCGTCGAGCGACTCGACCACGCGCCGTCCGATGTCGGGCAGCATCGACAGCGCCTTCTGCGCGGCTGCGCGGTGCGTCTTGCCTTCGCCGAGCGCCAGCTCCATCACGCGCGGCAGCCAGCGCGCCTGCACGGTCGGGAAGATGGCCAGCGTGCGCAGGGTCGAGTTCATGTCGAGCTGGGTCTGGCGCCCTTCGCGCTTGGGCGGCGCGATGAGGCCCAGGCCTTCGTCGATGTACTCGGGGTGCTCGGCGAAGAAGGGCCACACGCGGTCGGCCGGCAGCACGTCGACCGCCGAGGCCTGGTTCCAGTACTGGAAGAGCGCCGTGTGGGCCACGTCGTCGATCGGCATGCCGGAACGCTTCAGCAACTCGGCCAGCGCGCGCAGGTCGACCGCGCCCACGGGCTGGCGGCCGAGCCACTTGTGAAAGCCGTCGTCGAACCAGAAGCTGGTCCAGTGGCGCGACACGCCCAGCCAGCGGATCAGGTGCGGCATGCCGAAACCCGGCAGCGCCTGCAGGCGATTGCCCAAGCTCACGACCTGCTGCAGCTGGCTGTTCTTGACGCGGTTCTGGTCGTGCTTGCTGCCCTGGCCGTTGAGCACGCGCACCACCACGCGCATGTCGTCGTCACTGAGCTTCTTGTGGGCGGTGTAGCTTTCCTGGCGCCACTTGTACTTGTGCGTCTGCGTGGAGGCCTTGTTCTCCTCGATCTCGGCCTCGGCCGCGACGCGGCTCTTCTCGAGCAGTTCGATGCGGTTGGCGATCAGCAGCTGCACGGCGTCTTCGCCGAGCGGCTGGTCTTCGAAAGGCTGCCAGGCCGGCGGCTCGGGCAGTTCGAGCTCGCCCGCATCGCCCGCCGCGTCGAGCCGCGACAGGGCCGAGCGGATGGCCTGCTGCACGGCCTTGCTGGTCTCGGTTTCGGCCGCTGCGGCGAGCAATGCGCGCGCGGCATCGCCGGGCAGGCGCGCGAGCAGCTCGGCGGCCTGCGTGCGCTGCGCGGTGTCGCCGTCTTTCAGCAACTGCCCGAGCAGTTCGAGCCGCTGCGCTTCGGCGATGCCTTCGAGGTGCGGGGTCGCTTCGGCGCGCACCGTCTTGCTGCCGTCGATGGCGAGCCGCACGAACAGCGGCGCGAAGTCGTTCAGCAGCGTCCTGTCCTTGCCGATGCGCTTGGCCAGCAGCACGCGGCCCGCAGCCGAGAGCTGCGCGGGCAAGGCCTCGGTGGCTTCGCGGTGGCTGCGCATGTGGTCGGCCACGGCGGGGGCGTCGACGAGGCTGTCGAGCCGGTCGTGGTACCAGCTGTCGAGGCCCTTGCGCTCGAACACTTCCTGCAGGGCGAGCTTCGGGTCGAGCCCCTCGTGCGCCAGCAGGGTCGCGATGAGGTGCACGGTCCACGCGGGACGGTGCTTGGCGAGGTCGCGGTCGCCGGTGTTGGAGCAGAACTTGTTGAAGCTCGCGAACACCGCGTCGTTGACGAGGTACTGCAGCCAGTCGGGCACGGCCGCGCCGGGATGCTCGAGCGACTGGCCGCCATCGGCCGCCGCGAGCAGCTTGCCCAGCCGCACCAGCGCATCGAGCGGCGGTGCATCGGCGCTCACGCTGGCGTAGAAGCGGCCGCGCTGCTCGAGGCTGCTGTTGCCGATCTTCTCCAGCGGCTTGTTCTGGTAGTTGCTGAAGCCCCAGCGCAGGCGGCCGGGGTCGCCGAGCAGGTGGCCGGGCTCGAAGGAGCGGGCGGCCTGCAGGTCGAGCAGCACGGTTTCCTGTGTGCCATCGACAAGGAACGCGGTGGCCTTGGCCGGCAGTTCCTTGCCTGCTTTCTCGAAACATGCGGCGGCCTGCTCCAGCAGGTTCGCTTGCTCGCGCGTGAGGCCTCCCTCGGCCCTGGGGCTGGCGCCGCCCGTGACGGCGCCCAAGATCTTGTCCAGAAATCCCATGCGTTCTCCTCTTAGCAACCGATGATTTTGGCAGTTGGCGATGACGCTTTGGCCATCGACCCGCGCGCGCCCGCAAAAGAAATCTAAGGTTCTAAATCGCCTGCATCTGCGCCTGCGGGTGCTCGGGCAGTCCGTCGAGCTCACCCAGCAACTGGCAGAGAAAGCCCAGCTTCAGCAGCGGCACCGCGGCCGGCGCGGCGAGGTGCGCGCGCAGCGCATGCACCAGCACCTCGAGGCCGACCGAGCCGGTGCGGTCGAGCGCATCGTGCAGGCGTTGCCGCTGCGGTGCCGTCAGCGCCATGCGGCCGGTCGCGGCCTGCGTCTCGGCCACGTCGATCACCGGGGCGAGCAGGCGCGCCGACAGCGTGGGCGCGCCCATGGGCGCCGCCTGCCGCTGCTGCTGCCGCGCCTCGAACATGCGCAGGATGCGGTTGGCGAGCGAAGTGGTGCGCGCCGCCTCGCCCGCGAAATCGAGCGACACCGCCTGCAGCTTCTTCTTCGCGTCGCTGCTCAGCACGGCGATGGGCATCAGCTCGGTGCTGGCGGCGGAGCGCTCGATGCGCACCAGCACCGCATGCACGGGCGCGCGCCGCGCGGTGAAGCGGTCGAGGTTGTCGACACGCTGCCGGTGTTCGGGGCCAACCGGGATGCCGAGCCGCAGCCATTGGCCCGCGTCGTCTTGCACCAGCCAGTCGAGCCGCTGCTGCGCTTCGTCGAGCACGGGCAGCCGGGTGTCGGCGGGGCGCAGCAGCACCGCGTCGAAGGGCTCGGCCGCGAGCCCGGTGGCGGCGCGCAGGCGCTGGCCGAGTTCGGCCCAGTTGCCGCAGCCGATCTCCTTCAGGCGCGGATCGTCCTCGGCCCATGCAGGCAGGGGCTGGGCCCGCGTGGCGCCGCCGAGTGCCAGGCGGTCGTCTTCGGCGAGCCGGGGCTGTTCGAGCCGCAATGGGGCTTCGCACACGCGCTGCGCCGCGCCGGCGCCCGACCACAGCGCATTCGCAGACCATGCGCCGCTGCGCGTGAAGGCGGTGTCGGTGCCGTCGGGCCGCGCCAGCGTGGCCTGCAGCACGCGTGCGCCGCCCAGGTCCCAGAACGCCACCGTGAGGCCGCGCGCGCCGCCGCGGGTCTGCCACCAGTGGGCACCGAGCGGCAGCAGGTCGAGCGCGGCGGCTTCATCGAAGTCGCGGCGCAGCCGGCCGCGCAAGGCAGCCGCGAGATCGCCCTCGGCCTGCGCGAGGGCGGCGCACAGGGCATGGATGCGTGCCATCAGCGCGAAGGCATCGCGCTCTTCGGCGCGGTGGTCGCGCCGCACCAGCAGGTCGACCGTTCCGCCGAGGTTGCGCAGCAAGGCCGCAAGGCGCGGCAGGCCTTCGCCGCGCGCCGACATGTTGAGTGCCAGCAGGCGTGCCGAGGTCAGCTCGCTCACATGCGAGAGGCCACCGGTCAGCAGCTCCTGCAGCATCGATTCGACCTGCAGCAGGAAGGCGCGCTCGCGCTCGCCGAGGCGCGCCGTGTCTTCGACCGGTACGGGCTGCGCGCCTTCGGGCCACGGCAGGGGCTGGCCATGCGCACTGCGCAGCGCGGCGATGGCGATCAGGTGCACGGCCTTGCGCTCGGCGGCCGGCACCTCGGACACCATGCCCGCGTAGCCCGCGCCGGCCACCCAGCGGCACGATGCGCCGAGTTCGGGCAGGTCCATGACGAGCGCGCCGCCCTGCACCCGCCATTCGATGGCACTGCTGGCCGCCGCCGCGGCGCGCCGCACCGCAGCCACGCCCGCCGCCTTGAAGAGCGCCGCGGCATCGAGCGCGAGGATCTCCACGAGCGGGTCGGGCCCGGCGGGCGCTTCCTGCGCCACGGCCGCGTCGTTCGATGCGGCGGGCTCCAGCGCCCTGAGCCACAACGCCGCGCCGAGGATGTGCTTGCAGATGCCGGGTGCCGGACAGTCGCAGCGCGCCTGCTGCGGGCCGCGCGCATCGAGCTGCACGCGATGGCCGTCGGCCGCCACCACGCCACGCTCGGCGCCCTCTTCGGCCCACTCGACCTTGCCGGCCTCCACGTCCTTGGCAGCACGGCGCAGCAGGCCGGGGTTCGCGAGCGTGGCGAGGGTGTCGTCGTCGTAGGCGCGATAGCCGTCGTACCAGGCCATCAGTTCATCACCTCGGCGAGCCATTGCGCGAAATGCGTCGGCGTGAGCGCCGCGATGTGCATGCCCTTGTCCGCGAGCCGCTGCGCCATCTGCCGGTCGTAGACGGGATTGGCCGACTCGTCGAGCGCGGCCAGCCCGAGCAGCGTGACGCGGGACTGCGCCATGCGCTGCACCGCGGCCAGCAACGGCCCGGGCGCCGCGCCTTCCATGAAGTCGCTGATGAGCGCGAACACCGTGCGCTGCGGGTTGCCGACGAGCGACTCGCAGTACGACACCGCGCGGCCGATGTCGGTGCCGCCGCCGAGCTGCACCGTGAGCAGCACCTCGACCGGGTCGTGCGCCATGTGCGTGAGGTCGACCACGGCGGTGTCGAACACCACGAGCTTCACGCGCACCGCGGGCAGCGAACTCATGATGCCCGCGATGACGGCGCTGTAGATCACCGAATCCATCATCGAGCCGCTCTGGTCCACGCACAGCACCACGTCCCAGGGCAGGTTGCGCTTCACACGCGCGTTGAAGCGCGGATGCTCGATGACGAGCTGCTTGCGCTCCACGTCGTAGTGCTTGAGGTTGGCCGCGATGGTGGCGCGCGCGTCGAAGTTCTGCGCGCTCTTGATGTGCGAGCGCCGCATGCGGTTGCGCCGGCCGACGAGCGCGTTGATGAAATCGTTCTTGAGCTTGCGCGTGATCTCGTCGACGGTCTTCTGGATCACCTCGCGCACCGCGTCGCGCATCTGGCTCGACAGCCGGCCGCGCATGCCGAGCAGCGCCTTGGCGAGGCCCGGCGTGGCGTCGAGCGAGCGCAGCACCGCCGGGTCGTTGAGCAGGTCGGTGAGCTGGTAGCGGTCGATGGCCTGCGTCTGCATGCGCTCGAACACGTCCTGCGGGAAGAGCTTGCGCGAGCGGTTGAGCCAGTCGACCGCGCGCAGCTGGCTCGGGTCGAGCGAGCCGGGGCCGCCGCTCGGCCTGGCGAGGCCGCGGCCTTCGTATTCGCGGCCGTAGAGGTATTCGAGCGCCTGGTCGAGCTTCCAGTCGCTGGACGAGAACGCCGTCTGCGACAGGGGCTGCGCCGCATAGCGGCCGAGGATCAGGCGCCAGCGGCGCAGGGTTTCTTCGGACGACATGCGCGATGCGTTCGCAAGGACAGGATGTGGAAGGAACGGGTCGATGGGAAAGGCGAGGCAGCTTATCAGACCGCCGTGTGCGGCATGGCATGCTCGGCGCCTTCCTCGCCTCCCTGCCATGACCCGACTTCATCCTTCCGTTGCGTTGATCGCCCATGAGTCCGGACAGGCGCCAGGCGACGGATACGCCTCGCCCGACGGCCGCTACCAGGCCGCGGAGGTCGGCCTGCCGCCGCCGGCCGAGGCACAACCGACAGCATGGACTTCCAGCGCGCCGCAGGCAACGGAACGCGTGCGAAAGTCGGCCGGCGACTGGGTGGCATGGCTGGTCGCGCTCGCCGTGCTGGCCTTCTTCGTCCTCTTCGGCTTCAACGCGATGACCTGGGCGCTGGCCGGCGGATGGCAGTGGCTCTGGATGCTGGTCGGACTGCCGGTGTTTGCGGCTTTCTCGGTGCTGACGACGGTGTTCGTCGTGACGACGCTGCGCGAACGCCGGCGTGTGCGCGTGGCGCTGGGCGGCATGTCGCTGGAGCGCGGCGAAGGCTTTCGCGTCGGCGAGCCGCTCGAACTGCGCCTGCTGGCGACGGTGCCCGAGGCGCATCGGGGCGAGCGCACGACGGCGCCGGAACGCATTGCCATGCGGCTGATGCGGCGGTCGGTCCGCGGCGAACCCGATGGCCGCTGGGCGGTGGTGGACGAATGCTGCGACGAAGCGGTCGCGGTCCGCGACAACACGACACGGGTGGGCCGGGTGCTCTACGCGTGCGAGCTTTGCGCGCAGCCCTCACCGGACGACACGGGCCGGGACGCACCGGCACAGTGGTTCGTCGAACTGCACGACACGGCCGTCGCCGGCGGCGCGCCTTTCTTCATCGCCGGCCTGCGGCTGCTGGCCGCTCGCTGACGGCAAGAAAAAAGCCGGCCCCTGCTTTCGCAGGGCCGGCTTCCGGAGCGGACGCTCGCCGAGGATGACTTACAGCGGCAGTGCGTCGCCGCGAGCGGCAGCGCGGGCTGCGGCACGCACCGTGGCGCGGTCCACCGTGCCGGCGACGATCGGGGCCACGTTCGACGAAGCGCCTTCGGCATACGGATCGGCACTGTGTGCAGCGGCAACGGCTTCGGCACGGACGGCCGAGCGGCTGGCCGACGAAACGATCACTTGGGCCGGACCTGCGTTGGCACCGGTGGCGTACGGGTTGGCGCTGTGCGCGGCAACCACGGCCTGGCCGGCGACATCGGCGCGGCTGGCCGCCGAGGTCAGTTGATGCACGCCTTCATAGCTTTCGGCATGGGCGGCACCGGCAACGGCCATCAGGGCAACAGCAACGGCGGAGAGGATCTTCGAGGCGGTCATTTGGATTTCCTTCAATTCAGTTCAGTTTTTGCTTCGGATGATTTCGAACCGGTCTTGGGTGGGTCACCGTCCCTGCGGGGGCGGCCACCTCGCTCGGGGCCCTGTTCACCCAGATCGGCTTGGGGGCCGGTCTGTGGGATGAATTGTGCGCCGGCTTCTAAGTAAAAACCCTTAGCAAAAGGAACCACGGTGTTCATGGAACGGAAACAATCGATCCGGAAATGGCCGCGACCCCCGCTCGATCAGGGAGCGGATGGAAAGAGCGCGTTGATTTCGCCGGCCGGCAGCATCTCGGCGCCCATCGCCCGGAAACTGCCGTTGTTGTCGAATGCTTCGGCGGCAATGCGGCCGAGCAATCCGAGCGCTGCCTGCAAGGGGCCGCATCCCAGGCTGATGCGCCGTACACCCGCGCCTGCAAGGACTTCGACCGGAGGCGCCTTGCTGTGGCCCGCGTAGACGTTCACGGGCAGGGACACCGCCCCTGCAAGACCCGCGATCTCTTCGAGGCTTGCCATCCCCGGCACGAAGATGCCGTCGGCCCCCGCCGATGCGTAGAGCCGCGCACGCCGCAGCGTGTCTTCGTAGCGCGCCGCGGGATCGTCGTTGGCAACAAAGTAGGTGTCGGAGCGCGCGTTGATGAAGAAGCGCGCATCCAGCCGCCGCAGCGCGTCGATGCGCTCGCACAGGATCTCCGGCGGCGCCAGTTCGCGCGTGCCCGGCAGCGTGCCGTCCTCGATGTTCACGCCGGCGGCGCCCATGTCGATCAGTGCGCGCACCACGTCGCAGACCGCCTGCGTGCTGTGGCCGAACCCGCGCTCGATATCGACGGTGACCGGAACGCGGGCCACGCGGCAGATGCGCGCACAAGCCGCGAGCAGCTCGCCGGCCGGCATGCGCTCGCCGTCCGCGTAGCCGAGCGCCCATGCCATGCCTGCGCTGGTGGTGCCGATGGCCTTGGCACCGGCGCGCTCGACGATGCGCGCGCTGGCCGCGTCCCACGCGTTCACGAGGACCAATGGCGCGGGGCCGGCGTGCAGCCCATGGAAAATTTCTGCCTGCTGTTGTCGTACTTCGAGGGATTGCATGGTGGAGTGACCTGGATGCGTGGAGGAAAAGGGGCAAGCATAGAGGCGCCCCGGCGCCAGGACTTGGAGAAAACTGCTGTCCGCATCCATGCCGCACGAGGCGCCGGTTTCATCCCGGGCGCGCTCCAGCTACAGTAGTCGCCCCAAATCGAAGGAACCTCAGCCATGGGCGCACAGTGGAAAGCAAAACACAAGGATCTGGCCGCCAATGCCAAGGGCAGGCTGTTCGGAAAACTGGCCAAGGAAATCATGATCGCCGCGCGCAGTGGCGCCGACCCGGCCTCGAATGCGCGCCTGCGGCTGGTGGTGGAGCAGGCCCGCAAGGTCTCGATGCCCAAGGAGACGCTGGACCGGGCCATCAAGAAAGGCGCAGGCCTCACGGGCGAAGCGGTGCATTTCGAGCATGTGATGTACGAAGGCTTTGCGCCGCACCGCGTGCCCGTGATGGTCGAATGCCTGACCGACAACGTGAACCGCACCGCGCCTGAAATGCGCGTGCTGTTCCGCAAGGGCCAGCTGGGCACCTCGGGCTCGGTGTCGTGGGATTTCGACCACGTCGGCATGATCGAAGCCGAGCCTTCGGGTGCGACCGCCGACGCCGAAGTGGCCGCCATCGAAGCCGGCGCACAAGACTTCGAACCGGCCGGCGAAGGCCATGCCGCGGTGTTCCTGACCGACCCCGCCGACCTCGACCTCGTGAGCCGCGCGCTGCCGGCCCAGGGCTTCACCGTGCTGTCGGCCAAACTGGGCTACAAGCCCAAGAACCCGGTCGATCCGGCCAGCCTCAGCGCCGAAGACCTCGAAGAAGTCGAAGTCTTCCTGGCGGCCATCGATGCGAACGACGATGTGCAGAACGTGTTCGTGGGCCTGGCGGGCTGAGGCCCCGGGCCTCTGAACAATCGGGCGCTACGCCGCCTTTTGGGCTCCGCGCTTCAGCGGCAGCCACAGCGTGAAGAGCGTGCCTGCAGGCCCCGAGCGCCAGCCGACAGTGCCTCCGACGACCTGGGCCCGGCGCTGCTGGTTCTGCATGCCCCGCCCGCCGGCGCCGTTCAGCGCCTTCTCGACATCGAAGCCCTGGCCGTTGTCCTCGATGGTCACCCGCACGCCCGCCGCTTCCGGCGCGGTGCCCACCCGGATCTCGGTGGCGCGGGTGTGGCGCAGGATGTTGGCGATGCTCTCCTGGACGATGCGCAGGATGTGCAGCGCACGGGTCGGATCGAGCCAGTCGAGCGGAGGGATTTCCTGCACCGCCCACAGCAGGGCGACACCGGAGTCCTCGAGCCGGGGACCCAGCCGGTAGCGCAGCGTGGCCAGCAGCAGCAGCAGGTCGTCTTCGAGCGGCTCCATCGAGTCGATGGTCAGCTTCAGGTCGTCGAGGCAGCTCTTGAGCATCTGCGAGACCTTGTCGTCGCTCATGCCGCCGCCCTCCACCGAGCGGATCGCGCTGATGAGCGACGAGCCCAGCCCGTCGTGCATGTCCTGCATCAGGCGCTGGCGTTCGTCGCTGATGGTCTGCCGCATCTCCACCTCGCGCAGCCGGCGGTGGCTGAGTTCGAGCTCGGCTTCGCGCGCCTGCAGGCGCTCCGCCAGACTGGCGTTGACCAGCTCCACCTCGGCAATGGCATTGACATACCGCCGGTACAGCAGCGCCCCGAAGACGCTGAACGTGACCGCGTTGGTGTAGGCGCCCAGGTACCAGCCCTCGGGGCTGCTGAAGTTGTTCTGCAGCAGCCAGTCGGACAGGCCCAGCAGCACGCACACCCCGATGCCGACGGCCACCAGCCGCCCTTCGTTGGAACGGCGCCAGGCGCTGACGCCGCCGACCAGCGCGACGGCCCCGCCCATCAATGCCGCGACGACGTAGATCAGCGGCGTGACCTGCGGCGTGTTCCTCAATATCGCCAGCCCCGGCAGGGTCAGCACGCCGATCAGGACGGTCCAGGCGACCACCGCGCAGGTCAGCCACTTGAGCGGACGGCCGTGCAATTGGCGCAGCGCGAAATGCACGACCGCGACCAGCCAGAACAGGGCATTGACCGTCAGCCAGGCGAACCAGTCGTTGGCCACCGGAAGGCCCACGTAGAAATGCAGGCTCCGCAGGAAGGACGTGGTGGCGAGGTTGAAGAAGAGCAGGTAGCCGGTTTCGTGGCGGCGCCTGAACCACACGAACAGGGCGAAGAGGCCCACGGCCATGAAGGCCGCGCTGAGCATCGCCGGCAGGTCCTGCTGGAGCCACTCGCGCGTCCTGTAGCGGTCCTTCAGCGCATCGACGGGGCCCAGCCACAGCGAGGAGACCGCCACCTGGGTGTTTCGCGTGTGCTCCAGGCGGATGAGGATCTCGTTCAGCGGCGCTGCGTCGGGCGTTTTCTCCACGACGACCCAGAGGGGCGTGCGGGTGCTGTTCCACAGCGGTCCCTGCTCCTGCGCCCGGTGGACCAGCCGGCCATCGGCATACACGGCGATGGTGCCGTCGGTCTTGATGCGCACGCCGTAGAGCGCGAGCGGCCCCGCGGCGACGGGCAGGTCGCGCGCGGAAACCCGCAGCCAGGTGGTGCGGGTCCCGCCGGCGAATGCGCGGCCATCGGCCTGGCGCAGCAGGGCGATGGGCAGGGCCAGGGGCAACTCGACGGGCTGCCAGGTGTCCGGCAAGGCCCTGCCGTCCATGCGGAGCGACGGCTCGCGGAAGCCCGGCGCTTCGGTCACCTGCCAGTCGGCGTGCGTGATGTGCATCGCCGTGGGCTTCGGCGCGCCGGATGGCCCGCCGAAGAAGGCGACCATGGTCACCAGCAACGCGACGGAAGCGACCAGCACCACATTCGCCCAGAGGGGCGCGGTGCGGTATTTCGAGAGGCCGTCGAAAAACCACGCGTGCAGCCGATGCACCAAGGGGAAGCTCATCTGCACGCGGCCAAAGGCACGCGGGCCCTTGGCAAGTCACATGACCGAAGAAGCGACGAAAGAGCCTCGGCCACGGGAACGGGTGCTACCGGTTCAGAAGGGAATGTCGTCGTCCATGTCGTCGAAGCCCGACGACGACTTGGCCGGTGCCTGGCGCGGTGCGGCCGCCGGCGCGCGCGGTGCCGCTGCAGCGGGTGCGCGGGGCGCATAACCGCCGCCGCCGCCGCCACCACCGCCGTTGCCGCCCTGCGAGTAGCCACCACCGCCGCCACCACCCTGCGAGTAGCCGCCGTCGTCTTCGGGACCGCCCGACGGGCCGCCCTGGCCCTGGCGGCTGCCCAGCATCTGCATCTGGTCGGCGCGGATTTCGGTGGTGTATTTTTCGATGCCGTCCTTGTCGGTCCACTTGCGCGTGCGCAGGCTGCCTTCGACGTAGACCTGCGAGCCCTTGCGCAGGTACTGGCCGGCGATTTCGGCCAGGCGGCCGTTGAAGACGATGCGGTGCCATTCGGTGGCTTCGCGCATTTCGCCGCTTTGCTTGTCTTTCCAGCGATCGGTGGTGGCCACGGTGACGTTCGCGACCTGGTCGCCGCTCGGGAAGGTACGCATTTCGGGATCGCGACCCAGATTGCCGACGACGATGACTTTATTGACCGATGCCATATGCACTGCCCCTGATAAGTAGATGAAGGAGGAGGAAGAGAACCCTCGATTGTGCCCGATGCCGGCCGGCCGGGTGCCGCCGCCGGGCTCCCGAAAGGCGCCGGCCAGCGAATCCGCCGGAACCCGCCCATTCGCCATGAAATGCCGCTCGGACTATCATGTCCGGTTGCCCTCGGACGATCGCCCCCTTGAATTCCAAAGCCATTGAAGACTCCGCCGCCGACGAGGAAAGCGCACGCGACGCGAAACGCGAGCGCGACACCTACCTCGGCGCCGTGCTCGCGCAGCAGCGCATCAGCATCCGCGGTGCGCGCACCCACAACCTGAAGAATGTCGACCTCGACATCCCGCGCAACAAGCTGGTGGTGATCACCGGCCTGTCGGGCTCGGGCAAGTCGAGCCTGGCCTTCGACACGCTGTACGCCGAAGGACAGCGGCGCTATGTCGAGAGCCTCTCGGCCTATGCGCGGCAGTTCCTGCAGCTCATGGACAAGCCCGATGTGGACGTGATCGAGGGCCTCTCCCCCGCGATCAGCATCGAGCAGAAAGCCACCAGCCACAACCCGCGCTCCACCGTGGGCACGGTGACCGAGATCCACGACTACCTGCGCCTGCTCTACGCCCGCGCCGGCACGCCCTATTGCCCCGACCATCATCTGCCGCTGCAGGCGCAGACGGTCTCGCAGATGGTCGACGCCACGCTCGCCATTCCCGACGAGCCGCGCCTGATGATCCTGGCGCCCGTGGCGCGCGAGAAAAAAGGCGAGTTCCTCGAGCTCTTCGCCGAGATGCAGGCGGCCGGCTACGTGCGCTTCCGCGTCGACGGGCAAACCTACGAATACAACGACCTGCCCAAGCTCAAGAAGACCGAGAAGCACGACATCGACGTGGTGATCGACCGGCTGCGCGCGCGCCCCGACATGCAGCAGCGCCTGGCCGAGAGCTTCGAAGCGGCCTTGCGCCTCGCCGAGGGCCGGGCCATTGCGCTCGAGCTGGGCGCCGAAGGCGCGGCCGACAAGGAACATCTGTTCAACGCCAAGTTCGCCTGCCCGGTCTGCCACTACTCGCTTTCGGAGCTGGAGCCGCGCCTCTTCTCGTTCAACTCGCCCGTGGGCGCCTGCCCGAGCTGCGACGGCCTCGGCCACCGCGAGGTGTTCGACCCGGCGCGCGTGGTGGCCTTTCCGTCGCTCTCGCTCGCGAGCGGCGCCATCAAGGGCTGGGACCGCCGCAACGGCTACTACTTCAGCATGATCGAGAGCGTCGCGAAGCACTACAAGTTCGACGTCGACGCGCCCTTCGAATCGCTGCCCGCCTCGGTGCAGCAGGTGCTGCTCAACGGCTCGGCGGCCGAGGAGATCAAGTTCAACTACACCATGGAGTCGGGCAACTTCGCGGGCAAGAAGCTCACGAAGAAGCATCCCTTCGAGGGGATCATCCCGAACATGACGCGGCGCTACCGCGAGACCGATTCGGTGATGGTGCGCGAAGACCTGGCGCGCTTTCGCAACCTGCAGCCCTGCCCCGACTGCGGCGGCTCGCGCCTGCGGCCCGAAGCGCGCAACGTGTTCCTGGTGGACGAATCAGCGCGCCCGGCGGACGGCGGGGAGCCGCCGCGCATGGCGATCTTCGAACTGAGCCACCTCACCTTGCGCGATTCGCTCGCGTGGTTCCAGACGCTCAAGCTGCGCGGCGCCAAGGCCGACATCGCCGACAAGGTGGTGCGCGAGATCGGCCTGCGCCTGAAATTCCTCAACGACGTGGGCCTCAACTACCTGAGCCTGGACCGCAGCGCCGAGACGCTCTCGGGCGGCGAGGCGCAGCGCATCCGGCTCGCGTCGCAGATCGGCTCGGGCCTGACGGGTGTGATGTATGTGCTCGACGAGCCCAGCATCGGCCTGCACCAGCGCGACAACGACCGCCTCATCGGTACGCTGAAGCATCTGCGCGATATCGGCAACAGCGTGATCGTGGTCGAGCATGACGAGGACATGATCCACGCGGCCGACCATGTGATCGACATGGGCCCGGGTGCCGGCGTGCACGGCGGCCGCGTGATGGCGCAGGGCAGCTACGCCCAGGTGGCGGCCAACCCCGACTCGCTGACCGGCCAGTACCTCTCGGGCGTCAAGAAGATCGAAGTGCCCAAACGCCGCACCGCCTGGCTGCCGGTCGTGAAGAAGGCGGCCTTCAACGAAGGCAAGAAGGCCTCTCGCTTTCCGCCGAGCCCCGCGGCCGAACGGCGCGCCGCGCGCGAAGCGGCCCACCTCGCCTCGCAGACCGACCTGCAGGAAATCCGCGTGGTCGGCGCCACGGGCAACAACCTGAAGGACGTGAGCGTGGCCTTCCCGGTCGGCCTCTTGACCTGCGTGACGGGTGTCTCGGGTTCGGGCAAGTCGACGCTGGTGAACGACACGCTCTACACCGCCGTGGCGCGCACGCTCTACCGCGCGCACGAGGAACCGGCCGCGCACGAGTCGGTCGAGGGCATCGAGTATTTCGACAAGGTCATCAACGTCGACCAGAGCCCCATCGGCCGCACGCCGCGCAGCAACCCGGCCACCTACACCGGCCTCTTCACGCCGATCCGCGAGCTGATGGCCGAGACCAACACCGCGCGCGAGCGCGGCTACGGCCCGGGCCGCTTCAGCTTCAACGTGGCGGGTGGCCGCTGCGAGGCCTGCCAGGGCGACGGCGTGGTGAAGGTCGAGATGCACTTCCTGCCCGACGTGTACGTGCCCTGCGAGGTGTGCCACGGCCAGCGCTACAACCGCGAGACGCTCGAGGTCCTGTACAAGGGCAGGAACATCGCGCAGATCCTCGAGATGACGGTCGAGACCGCGCACGAGTTCCTGAAGGCCGTGCCGACCATCGAGCGCAAGCTGCGCACGCTGCTCGACGTGGGCCTCTCCTACATCAAGCTCGGCCAGTCGGCCACCACGCTGTCGGGCGGCGAGGCGCAGCGCGTGAAGCTCGCGCTCGAACTCAGCAAGCGCGACACCGGCCGCACGCTCTACATCCTCGACGAGCCGACCACCGGCCTGCACTTCGCCGACATCGAGCTGCTGCTCAAGGTGCTGCACCAGCTGCGCGACGCGGGCAACACCATCGTCGTGATCGAGCACAACCTGGACGTCATCAAGACCGCCGACTGGCTGATCGACATGGGCCCCGAGGGCGGTGCCGGTGGTGGCACGGTGGTGGGCGAAGGCACGCCCGAGGACATCGCCGCGAACGAGGCGAGCCACACGGGGCGCTACCTCAAGCGGCTGCTATAGCAGTTCAGGTCGTCGTCTGCACGTGCAGGCGGCTGGTCTTGCAGCGGTGCAGCGCGCGGTAGTGTTCCAGCGGGCGGCCGTTGGCGCCGTAGGCGATCGACTCGATGCGCAGCAGCGGCTCGGGCTGCGGCAGGTCGAGCAGCTTGCAGGTTGCCGCGTCGGGCAGCACCGCATCGATCCAGCGCTCGGCGCGCACGAGGCGCAAGCCGTACTGCCGGCGCAGCACGTCGTAGAGCGAGCGGTCGTCCAGCCGCGTGCGGTGCAGGCCCGGCGCCAGGTCCGCCGGCACCACCGTCTCGACCAGCAGGCGCAGCTCGCCGTCGACGCTGCGCAGGCGCTTGAGCGCAACGACCTGGGCGTCTGCGTCGGTGAGGCCCAGCGCGCTGGCCTCCTGCTCGGTGGGCGCGCGCAGTTCCTGCGTGAGGATCTGCGTGCGCACCGAGCGGCCCTTGCGTTCCATCTCGTCGGAGAAGCCCAGCACGGTCGAGACGAAATCCTCGTCGCGCTCGCGCGCCGACACGAAGGCGCCGCGGCCCTTGATCTTGTAGATCAGGTTGTTGCGCACCAGGTCGGCCAGGGCCTCGCGCACCACGATGCGCGAAATGCCGAACTGGTCGCCGAGCTCCGCCTCGGACGGCAGCTTGGCGCCGATGGGCAGTGCGCCCTGCAGGATCTGCAGGCGGATCGCGTCGCGAAACTGGGCCCACAGGGGGGACTCGGAATTGCGGTCGAGCACGGTCGACATGTCGTTGGGACTGCTGTTCACTTTAGGACTGGCCAAGGGCCGAACTTGCCATCAATGATGCATCGAAAGAGGGTTCTGCGCCGGGCGCCACGGCCTGGAGGCGCACGCTGTGCCGCTCGCGCAGCGCGGTCGCGCAAGTGCGCAGTTCGTCGTGCGCGCGGGCCGTGTCCCAGCCCAGCGCTTCGGCCGCGACGCCCGCGATCTCGGCGAGCGCGGCATCGGTGACGAGACCGCGAATGGCCAGCAGCGTGCGGCGGACCACGAGGTCGTCGAGGTGCGCCACGCCGGTTTCGAGGCACAGGTAGGACAGCTCGGCAGCCGAGTAATCGGGCGCATGCTGCAGCGGCACATCGCCGGAAGCCGCGAGGCGCTGCGCCAGCGGCAGTGCCTTCGAGCCATAGCGCCCCAGCAGGTCGAGCGCACGCGTGCGGCCCATGCCGGAGGCGGCCATCATCTTCTCGATGAAGCGCTCGGTCGCGGCCGCATCGGCCGGCAGCTCCGCGCCGCCGCCGATGGGCAGCAGCTCGGTCGATGCCGTGCGCGAGCGGCCCAGCTGCTGCAGCACTTCGGTGGTCGCTTCCTCGGCGAGCGATCGGAAGGTGGTCCACTTGCCGCCGACGAGGCCGACGATGGGAATGTCGCGCGTCGCATTCGGCGGATCGACGACCACCGAATGGTCGCGCGAGATCTGCCCGGGCTTGTCCGCATCCGAACGCGCGAGCGGCCGCACGCCGACGTACGTGTAGACCACGTCGTCGCGCCCGAAAGCCATGTTCGGAAAGACCTCGCGCAGCACGTCGATCAGGTAGTCGACCTCGGCGGGCTCGGTGACGATCTGGTCCGGGTCTTCGACCGGGATGTCGGTGGAGCCCACGAGCACGCGGTCGAGAAAGGGATAGACGATGCACACGCGCCCGTCCACCGCCTCGAAGTAGGCCATGCGGCCGTCGAGCGCATCGCGCAGCGCGGGATGGTCGAGCACGAGGTGCGAGCCCTTGGTGCCCATCACGCGTGGACCCGCGCCGCCGAGCACGGCCGCGCTGCGGTCGAGCCACGCGCCCGTGGCGTTCACCACGGTGTCGGCGGTCACGCGCACCAGGGCGCCAGTGATCTCGTCGCGCAGCGTCAGGATGTTGCCCGCGCAGCCCATCACGCGGCAGTAGTTGGCGGCCGCCGAGCGCGGCTGGTCGCGGCAGGCATCGCCGATCAGCTCGAGGATGAGCCACTCGGGGTGGCTGATCCACGCATCGAAGAAAGTCGCGGTCCAGCGGATCGCCGCGCGGAACAGGCCGCGGTCGTTCGAAGGCACGCGGCTGATGCGATGCCCCGGCATCACGCGCTGGCGGCGCCCCAGCAGGTCATAGAGGCGCAGGCCCAGCGCCACCGCCAGCAGGCCCCGCGTGCGCTGCGGCGGCGTGCGGCCGAAGAACTTGAGCGCGCTGCTCATCAGGCCGCCGAAGAAGTTCGCGAGCGGCACCACCGTCTTGAGCGGGCGCACCAGGTGCGGCGCATTGCGCAGCAGCAGGTTGCGCTCGCGCGTGGCTTCGGCCACCAGCGAGAAGCTGCCGTTCTCCAGGTAGCGCAGGCCGCCGTGGATCATGCGCGAGGGCGCACTGCTGGCGCCGGCGCCGAAGTCGCCCTTGTCGACGATCAGGCAGTCCACGCGCTGCAGCGAAAGGTCGCGGAACACGCCGACGCCGTTGATGCCGGCGCCGACGATCACGGTCGAGAAATGGCGGTCCGCCAGCGAGGCCGGACGCACGAAGGGAAGTTGCCATGCGCTCATCGAGAAACCTCCGCGCTGTGCGCTGCGGTGCGAGCGCCTTCGGGCGGCCGGGCGGCGCTCTGCGCACCGCCCGCGAGTTGGGTGAATACAGGTGACATGCTGTCGATCAGTTCGTTGAAACCGGCGTTGAAATCCGAATGGGCGCGTGCGTCCCTTGCATCGGGTTCGATGACGTCGCAGGGCGCGAGCAAGGCACTGCCCTGCGCCGCATCGCCGAGGCCTTGCGACATGGCGGCGTAGAGCGCGGCACCGCGTGCGCCGGTCTCGTCGTCGGCGCAGCGTTCGACCGGGCGGCCGAGGAAGGCGGCGAGCAGGCGCACGAGGCGTGCGTCGCTCGCACCGCCGCCCAGCACCGTCGATGCGGAAACGGCGAGGCCGCCCGCGGCAAGGCGCGCCGTGTGCCGCGCATGCAGCGCCGCCACGGCATCGACCACGGCGCGCGCCATGTCCGGGCGTGTGTGATGGCTCTTGAGGCCGACGAAGCCCGCTGTCACGCCACCGCCGCCGTTGATGAAGGGCACGAAGCGCAGGCCGTTCGCGCCGAGCGGCACGGTCATCGCGAGGTCGACCACCGCGCGCGCATCGGGCAGCGCGAGCACGCCGGCCAGCCAGGCGATGTTGGCCATCGAGGAGGGACTGTTCTCCATGTAGAGCCGCTCGTGCGTGCGGCCGAAATTCACGATGGAGGCGACGGCGGGCTTGGGCGCGATCACCGGCCCGATCACCGCGTTCACGCACCAGGTGCCGAAGACCTGCACCGCACGGCCCCGGCCTTCCGCGCAGATCGCGGTCATCGAGGCGAGCAGGTCGATGGCGCCCATCGCGACGGGAATGCCCGCAGGCAAACCGCACAGCGCCGCCTCGGAGGGCCGCAGCTTTCCGAGCACGGTGCCGCTCGGCACGATGGGACCGAAGGCGCGCGGCCCGAGGTCCGCGAGGCCCGAGGCATCGAAGGCCGCCTGCGACCAGTCGCCGGTGGCCAGCGACACCAGGCCGGCGGTGCTCGCATCGCTCGCGTCGGTGGCGATCTCGCCGGTCAGCAGGAAGCCGAGGTAGTCCTTCGCGAACAGCAGGCGGCGCAGCGCGCTGCGCTGCACGGCATCGGCGCCCAGCAGCTCGGCCGCGATCACCGTGGGCTGCCCGGGCCACGGGCGGCAACCCACGTCCTCGAACAGCCGCGCACCGTGGCTCGCCGACAAGGCACGCGCGCGGGCATCGGCGCGCTGGTCGGTCGAGGCGACGGCACGCCCGCCCACGAGTTCATTGTTGGCATCGAGCGCATAGAGGCCTGCACCGTGGCCGGTGCAGGCCATGGCGCGGACCTCGGCCGTGCGCGGGCCGAGCTGGCGGGCGACATCGCGCAGCACGTGGGTCAACGCGGCGCGGATCGCCGGCGCGCCGACCTCGCAGCCGCCTCCGGAGAGCCGGTCGTGCGGCAAGGGCATGCGGGACAAGGCGACGCTGCGGCCGCTTCCGGCTTCGAGGGCCAGCGCTTTCAGGCTGCTCGATCCCATGTCGACGCCGATCAGTATGTTGGGCTTCATGTCATAACAGCTTCGGCGGAATAAAAGCGCCTCGCCAGTAGCGTTTCCCCTAGTTATCGAGGCAAACGGGTCAGGCTTACATTCTAGCCTGTCATAACAACTGATGTGACACCGAGGTCCCGAAGATCTGCTCGCAAAGCAGATCGCAAGCTCTGCCAGTCAACGTGAGGAGACAAAGAATGAGGCGTAATTTCCTGAAGTCCGCGGCCGCCGCCGGCATCGGTTTGGCCGGTGCGAGCGCGCTCGCGCAACAGCAAGCAGCTGCCCCCGCTGCAGGCACGGGCCTGCGCGGCAATGCCAGCGACGTCTACGTGATGAACGTGATGGTGTCCGGCGTGGAGTACTGGTTTCCGGTCTACGAAATGATGAAGCAGCTCGGCCGCACGCTGGGCGTTCGCACCCGCTACACCGGCACGCCCGAGTACGACGTGAACAAGCAGTTGGCCTCGTTCGAGCAGGAGCTGGCGCGCAAGCCCGCGGGCATCCTGCTGCACCCGATGAACCCCGATCCGTTCATCGAGCCGATCAACCGCGCGGCAGCGATGGGCATCCCGGTCGTCACCTTCGCGGCCGACTCGCCGAACTCGAAGCGCACCTCCTTCATCACCTCGGACAACGACCGCGAGGGCACGCAGGCCGCCGACGCCATCGCGGCCTCGCTCAACGGCAAGGGCGAATACGCGGTGCTCGAGAACCCGGGCCAGGACAACCACGACCGCCGCATCGCGGCCTTCGTGAACCGCATGAAGACCAAGCACCCCGGCATGAAGCTGGTCGGCCGCGCCGCCAGCAACCAGGACCCGAACAAGGCCTACCAGGCGGTGCTGAGCCTCGCGCAGGCCAACCCGAACCTGGGCGCCCTGTTCATGCCCGAAGCCAACTCGGCGCTCGGCGCAGCACAGGCCAAGGTCGAGACCAAGAAGAACATCAAGGTGATGTGCTGCGACGTCAACGCCAAGATCCTCGACATGATCAAGTCGGGCGACGTGTTCGGCTCGATCAACCCGAACCAGGGCATGCAGGGCTACATGGGCATGATGATGCTGTTCCTGGCGAAGAACCCGACGCTCATCGACCCGATGAACGACGCCAAGCGCAACGGCACCAACCCGATGTCGGTGCCCTTCCTGGACAACGGCCTGGCCGTGGTCAGCAAGGCGAACGCCGACGACTTCTACTGGGACAAGTACCTCGCACGCCGCGGCACCAAGGGAATCGGCGAATGAGCGCAGCGTCGGGCCGCCCCAAGCAAGCTCGCACCGCAGCGCATAGCGCGGAGGTCGCCGAATGAGCACTGTGGGTTCTTCTTCCTCATTGCTCGAGCTTCGCGGCATCGGCAAGCGCTTCGGCGCTTCGCGCGCGCTCTCGGGCGTGGACTTCTCGCTGCAGGCCGGCGAGATCCACGCCCTGTGCGGCGAGAACGGCGCGGGCAAGTCGACGTTGATGAACATCATCGACGGCATCCACCGCCCCGACGAAGGCAGCATCCTGCTGAACGGCGAGAAGGTGGTGATCGACGGCCCGGCGCACGCGATGCGCCTGGGCATCGGCCTGGTGCACCAGGAGATCGCGCTGTGCGCCGACGCGACCGTGGCCGAGAACATCTTCATGCCGGAGATCAACGCCGGCAGGCAGGCGTGGATGAACTATGCCAGCTTCAACGAGCGCGCCGCGAAGGTACTGCGCCGGCTGGGGCAGGACATCGCCCCCGGCGCGCTGGTGCGCGACCTGAGCATCTCGAGCCAGCAGCTGGTGGAGATCGCCAAGGCGCTCACGCTCGACTGCAAGGTGCTGATCCTCGACGAGCCCACGGCCGCGCTGACCGACAACGAGTCGGCAGCGCTGTTCCGCGTGCTGCACGACCTGAAGGCACAGGGCATCGGCATCATCTACATCAGCCATCGCATGGCTGAAATCTTCACGCACGGTGACCGCGTCACCGTGCTGCGCGACGGGCGCAACGTGCATTGCGGGCCGCTCGCCGGGCTGACGCCGGACGAGCTGGTGCGCCGCATGGTCGGGCGCGACCTCGGCAATTACTACCCGCCGAAGCAGGCCACGTCCGCATCTTCCGAGCCCGTGCTCGAAGTGACCGACATCGCCGATGGCGAGCGCGTGCACGGCGTCTCCTTCGCGCTCCAGCGCGGCGAGATCCTCGGCATCGCGGGCCTCATGGGCGCGGGCCGCAGCGAGCTTGCCGAAACCATCTGCGGCCTGCGCACCGCGAAGCGCGGTACCGTGCGCCTCGGCGGCAAGACGATCGCAATCCGCAAGTACAGCGACGCGCTGAACGAAGGCATCGCCTACCTCAGCGAAGACCGCAAGGCAGCGGGCGTGTACCTCGACCTGCCCATCGCACAGAACATCTCGTCGATGGCGCTGCGGCGCGTGAGCTCCGGCTGGGGCCTGTTGCAGCGCTCGGCCGAACACCGCCTGGCACGCGAGCTCGGCGCCAAGCTCAATCTCAAATCGGACGGCGTGGCCATCGAGGTGTCGAGCCTGTCGGGCGGCAACCAGCAGAAGGTGGCCATCGCCAAGCTGCTGGCCACCAACCCCAAGGTGCTGCTGATGGACGAGCCCACGCGCGGTGTCGACGTGGGCGCCAAGTCCGAGATTCACCACATCCTGCGCGAGCTCGCGGACCAGGGCGTGGGCGTGATCGTGATCTCGTCGGAGCTGCCCGAGATCATCGGCTTGTGCGACCGCGCGCTGGTGATCCGCGACGGCCGGCTGGCCGGCGAATTGAATTCCAACGAAATAACGGAGGAAGCCCTGCTGCGGCTGGCCTCCGGACTCTGCGAACAGGAGATGGCATGAACTACCCGGCACAACTCGATGCGGGCCTTCCACCACGGCAATCAGGCGGCGGGCCCGTGAAGCCGGCCAACAAACTCACGAGCATGCGCGAAGCAGGGTTGCTTCTCATCATCGCGGTGCTCTGCGTGGCGATGAGCTTCGCATCGCCCTACTTCCTCACCTGGGACAACGTGCGCGCGATGCTGTTGTCCTTCTCCATCGAAGGCATCGTGGTGGTCGGCATGACGATCCTGCTGATCGTCGGCGGCATCGACCTCTCGGTCGGCTCGGTGGTCTGCTTCGCGATGGTGGTGACGGGCAAGCTCTTTCTCATGGGCGTCGACCCCTGGCTCGCGAGCCTCGTGGCCATCGGCGCGAGCGGGCTGATCGGCGCCATGATCGGCGGTTGCGTCACGCGCATCGGGCTCAATCACTTCATCGCCTCGCTGGCCTTCATGGTGATCGTGCGCGGGCTGTGCCTCGCGCTCACGCAGGGCACGCCGCAGTCGCTGTTCTCGCTGCCGGCCGAATTCAAGTTCATCGGGCAAGGCACGCTCTTCGGCATCCCGGCGGTGATCCTGATCTTCGTGGCGATCGTGGTGGTGAGCGATTTCGTGCTGCGCCGTTCGACGCTGCTGCGCCGCGTGTTCTACACCGGCAGCAACGAGAAGGCTGCGCTGTACTCGGGCATCCGCGTGGGCCGCGTGAAGTTCTGGGTCACGGTGCTGTGCTCGGCCTCGGCAGGCCTCGCCGGCGTGATCTACACGGCCCGCTTCGGCGCCGCAACGCCGACCTTCGGGGTTGGCATGGAACTCAACGTGATCGCTGCCGCGGTGATCGGCGGCGCCAGCCTCAAGGGCGGCTCGGGCACGGTGCTGGGCGCGGTGCTCGGTCTGGCGCTGCTCTCGGTGGTGACCAGCTCGCTGATCCTGCTCGACGTGTCGCCTTACTGGCAGGACGTGATCAAGGGCCTGATCCTGCTCGCGGCCGTGACCATCGACCACCTCATGAACACGAGAAAGAAGACGAGATGAAGAAGACAACGCTGGGCCCGTCGGGCATCGAATGCTCGGCCATCGGCCTGGGCACCTGGGCCATGGGCGGGTGGATGTGGGGCGGCGGCGACAACGCGGCCGCCGTCATCGCGATCCAGGCCTCGCTCGACGCGGGCGTGAACCTGATCGACACCGCGCCGGCCTATGGGCTCGGCCGCTCCGAGAGCATCGTCGGCACCGCCCTCAAGGGGCGCCGCCACGAGGCCGTGGTCGCCACGAAATGCGGGCTGGTCTGGCACACCCAGGAAGGTACGCACTTCTTCGAGGAAGACGGCCACCCGGTGTACCGCTACCTCGGCCGCGACTCGATCTTCCATGAATGCGAAGAGAGCCTGAAGCGGCTGCAGACCGACTACATCGACCTCTACATCACGCACTGGCAGGACAGCACCACGCCCGTGGCCGAGACCATGGACGCGCTGCTCGACCTGAAGAAGCAGGGAAAGATCCGCGCCATCGGCGTGAGCAACGTGAGCCCCGAGACGCTGGCCGAGTACCTGCGCTACGGCCCGGTCGATGCGGCGCAGGAGCGCTACAGCCTGATCGACCGCGAGATCGAGGCCACGCTCGCACCGCTGTGCAGCGAGCACGACGTCGCGGTGCTCGGCTACTCGTCGCTGGCGCTGGGCCTGCTCGCCGGCCCCATCGACCCCGCGCGCGAGTTCAAGGGCGACGACCAGCGCGCGAGCAACCCGCGTTTCAGCGAAGCCAACCGCGCGAAGCTCAAGGCCTTCTTCGAAGAGCTCGACCCCTTGCGCGTGCGGCTGGAGTGCTCCTTCGGCCAGATGATGATCGCCTGGACCGTCGCACGCGGCACCGTCGCGGTGGCGCTGTGCGGTGCGCGCGTGCGCCAGCAGGCGATCGAGAACGCCGGCGCCGGCGCGGTCGAACTGGGCGACGAAGCCCTGCGACTGATCGACGCCGCCGCGAAGCGCCACCTCTCCGCGCTCGCCTGACCCCCTTTCATTTCCGACCCCAACAAGGAGTTCTTTCCCATGTCGAAAGACAAGACCGCGCGGCTCAACCGCTTGCTGACCCACGGCCGCTGCCTGGACATCGCACTCGACCACGGGGTGTGCAACGAGCCCTCATTCCTCGACGGCCTGGAGGACATGCCCCAGGTCATCGACAAGCTCGTGGCCGCCGGCCCCGATGCGATCCAGCTCAACTACGGCCAGTCCGACCTGCTGCAGGACCGCCCCGGCCGCGACAAGCCCGCGCTCGTGATGCGCATCGACATGGGCAACCCCTACAACGCCACGCTGCACCGTGTGATGTGGGCCCAGCTGCAGAACGAGCACGACCCGGTGCTGCCCGCCGTGCAGCGCGACGCGGCCTGCGTGGTGGTGAACCTGTTCATGCTGCCGAACGAGCCCGACCTGTTCCGCCAGTGCGTGCAGAACATCGCACGCGTGCGTGCCGACTGCGACCGCTACGGCATGCCGCTGATGATCGAGCCGCTGGTGATGCAGTCGCCCACGCCCGGCAGCCGCTACCAGGTCGACGGCGACGCCGAGAAGATCGTCACCCTCGTGCGCCTCGCGCGCGAGATGGGCGCCGACATCGTCAAGGCCGACCCGACCAGCGACCCGAAGGATTTCCACCGCGTCGTCCAGGCCGCGCGCTGCCCGGTTCTCGTGCGCGGCGGCGGTCGCGAAGACCTGCGCCAGGTGTTCGCGCGCTCGCGCGAGCTGATGGACCAGGGCGCGGTCGGCATGGTGTACGGACGCAATGTGTACCAGCACGCCAATCCGTCCGCGGTGGTCAGTGCGCTGATGGCCATGATCCACCGCGGCGCCAGCGCCGCGGCGGCCTGGGACATCTACGAATCGGGCGGCACGAAGTAACTCAGCCGCAAGGGAGAGGGTTTTACGGCAGGCGATCACCCGTCGCCTGCCGGGGTGCGTCCTGCGCGCGCACTTTGCAAGTCGAGCCAGAGAAGAAACGAGTCAGTGGGTCCCCCTGCGAACTTCTAACAACTTGGAGGCAACGATGAAGATCCGGTATTACGTGATGGCATTGATGGTGCCGTTCGTCACACTGCTGACGCACGCGGCAATCACCGGGGTCAGTCCGATGACGACCCTGAGCAACATGGCGACGGCGGTCTCCGCCGCTGTCGCCGACCCGCTCCCGCTGCAGGGGCCGGGCCTGGGCAACCTCACCTACACCTCGGCTGAACTGTTCAAGCCGGTGTCGATGATCACGAGCACCACGCATCCGCTCGATCCTGCCTACAACAGCGCCTACGAATCGCGCGAAGTGCCCGCCACCTACCCGGGCCGCAAGGACTACGGGATGAACGCGGGCATCATGGTCAACGGCTATTTCCTCAGCACCTTCGCGCCGGACAGCGGCCTCGGGCCGGGCGGCTTCCTGCTGTACGACGTGTCGAACCCGCGCCAGATCCAGCTCGTCAAGAAGATCTACGAACCCGAAGCCCGCACCAAGGAGTTCCGAGAAACGCACTCCTTCGGCACCGCCAAGATTGGCGGCAAGACGTACGTGGTGCTGCCCAGCATCAACGGCGTCGAGTTCTGGGACTTCACCGACATCAACGACATCAAGCAGGTGAAGAAGCTGGCGCTGCCCGGCGTCAACGGCGGCGACTACGAGGACGTGGCCTGGCAGCTCTGGTGGCAGGCGCCCTACCTGTACGTGGCCTCGGCAGGCCGGGGCATCTTCATCGTCGATGCCAGGGACCCCGCGAATGCCGTGGTCGCGAACCGCGGCGCCGGCAAGCCCAATCCGGTGCCCACTGGCGAGCTCGGCGGTTTCCGCATCGGCCCTATCTTCACGATGGGCAACCACATGGTGCTGACCGCGATGGAAAGCAACGGCGGCTTTGCGAGCCTGGACATCTCCGACCCGCTCAATCCCAAGGTGCTCGACTCCATCGTGGGCACCACGCCGTTCTACTACGCGACCTGCTTCGACGGCAGGAACCTGCATGTCTCCACGCGCAACGGCGGCGCCAAGATGTACAGCTACGACCTCTCCGACCGCTCGCGCTTCGTGGCCGAGGACAACCGGCTGGTCATCGACGAACAGCTGTATTGCGCCACGCAGGACAACTACGTCATTCAGGGCGCGCAGAACTACATCCACAAGGTGGATGTGAGCAACCCGCTGAACCACGTCGAGGTGGGCCGCGGCAGTTTGCTTGACAAGAACGACCCGCTCTTCACTCACACGGATCATGGCCAGGTCGCGCCCTTCGGCAACCTGATCTTCGTGGGCAGCGACCACGGCACGGGCAGCGGCTTCATCGTGCACCAGGCCGACCCCGACACCACCAGGCCCGAGGTCAAGCAGGTCTCACCCGTCAACGGCGCGAAGCAGCAGGCCCTGACCTCACGCATCGGCCTGGGCATGACCGACAGCATCCGGCCCGAGAGCGTGAACTCCAACACCTTCATCGTGCGCCCGGTGGGCGGCAACACGCTGGCGGGCACCTACAGCGTGCAGCTGGGCATCATCAACTTCCACCCCGAGCAGCCGCTGCAGCCGGGCACCAGCTACGAGGTGTTCCTGCCGGCCAACGGTGTGAAGGACTATGCGGGCAACGCCATCGGCGCGGACTACAAGTCGACCTTCAACACCGGCAACGCGACCGATATCAACCTGATGCACTACTGGACGCTGGCGGGCAACCTCTCCGACCAGATCGGCAACAACAACGGCACGCCGGTATCGGGCGACGCGTTCGAGAGCATCGGCATGAACTTCGCGAACCGCACCGCCGGTGTGCCGCTGAAGAACGACTCTGTCGCTACCGTGCTCGGCGGCACCGCATCGCTGAGCTTCTACATGAAGACCACGCAGGCGGGCGGACCGAACTCGTGGACCGCACCCGGCATCTTCGGGCGCGACCAGGCGAGCGGCACGGACGACGTGTTCTGGGGCTGGCTCGACAACGGCGGGCGCATCAAGCTGTCGGTCGGCAATGACGGCGGCACCACCTCCACGGCGGCGGTGAACGACGGCAGCTGGCACCACGTGGTGATGACGCGCGACGCGGCCTCGGGCGCGCAGACCCTGTACGTGGACGGCGTGAAGACCAGCTCCACCGGCCCCACGGGCAACAAGGGCCTCACGAACAAGTTCCAGGTGATGGGCCAGATCCAGGGCAACACCGCGCTCTTCAAGGGCACGCTGGCGGAGGTGCGCGTCTACGGCCGCGTGCTCAACGACACCGAGGTGACCACGCTGCGCGGCCAGGCCATCATCGGCGACCCGGGCATCGGCGGCGGACCGAAGATCGTCAACGGCCAGCTGGTGTTCAACCCGGCCACGCTCGGCAGCAGCGGCGCGCAGTTCCGCTGGAACTTCGGCGACGGCACGCAGACCGCCTACTCGAGCCAGCCGAACTACACCTACACCTACACGCGCCCCGGCCACTTCACGGTGACGCTGACGGTGAAGGACAGCAGCGGCCGCGAGACCTTCTACACCTACAACCTCACCGTGATCGTCCCCGTCACGGCGCGGGCGCCGACGCACACCACCAACATCGCGGGTGACGCGAACTCGGTCTACTCCGTCAACCCCGACAGCGGCACGGTCGCCGCCATCGATGCGCAGACCCTGGCCAAGCGCTGGGAAACGCGCGTCGGCGACGAACCGAAGACGCTGGCCGTGGGCCCCGATGGCCGCATCTGGGTCACGGTGCAGGGTGAAGACAAGCTGGTGGCGCTCAGCGCGGCCGACGGCAGCATCTCCGCGACGGTTCCGCTGGCCTACGGCAGCGGCCCCTACGGCGTGGCCTTCACGCCCGACGGCGCGAAGGGCCTGCTGACGCTGGAGAGCAAGTCGGTGCTGATGAGCTTCGACCCGAGCAACGGCGCCACCACTGGCGCGGTCGCGCTGGCGGGCAACCTGCGGGGGATTGCGGTGAGCTCGGACGCACAGGTGGCTTATGTCACTCGCTTCAAGTCGCAGATGACGGGCGGCCAGCTGCACAAGGTCAACCTGCAGAGCATGAGCGCCATGACCACCATCGCGCTGCCGGTGGACACCGCCACGGTGGACACCGAGAGCCGTGCGCGCGGCGTGGCCAACTACCTGAGCCAGGTGATCATCTCGCCGGACGGCACGCGGGCGGTGCTGCCTTCGAAGAAGGACAACATCGTGCGCGGCAAGTTCAGGGACGGCAACAACCTGGAGCACGACAAGACGGTGCGTTCCATCCTCTCGCAGGTCAACCTGCAGACGGCCGCGGAAGTGTTCAGCGAGCAGATCGACTTCGACGACCGCGCACCGGCACGCGCCGCGCTGTTCTCGCCGTCGGGCGACTACCTCTTCGTGGCGCAGATGGAAGGCAATCGCGTGGCCATCGTCGATCCGTACAGCCGCTCGGTGCGGGGCGAGATCAACGCCAGCAGCGCGCCGCACGGCCTGTACCTGGACGCGACGCGCAAGCGCCTGTTCGTCAACAACTTCCTGGCGCGCTCGGTGTCGGTGCACGACGTGGCGTCGGTGCTGGCGTCCGAAACGGCGGCCCCGATCTTCCTGCAGAACGTGACGACCGTGGCGCAGGAGCCGATGGCGGCCGCGGCGCTGCGCGGCAAGCAGGTGTTCTACAACGCCTCCGACCGGCGCATGAGCAAGGACAACTACATCTCCTGCGCGAGCTGCCATGCGGATGCCGGCGACGACGGCATGGTGTGGGACTTCACCCAGCGCGGCGAAGGACTGCGCCGCACCATCGGCCTGCAGGGACGGCGCGGCCTCGGCCACGGCAAGCTGCACTGGACGGCCAACTTCGACGAGGTGCAGGACTTCGAGAACGACATCCGCAACGAGTTCGGCGGCACCGGCTTCCTCACCAACGCGGACTTCACGGCCACGCAGGACCCGCTGGGCGCACCCAAGGCCGGCAAGAACGCGCAGCTGGACGATCTCGCGGCTTACCTGACCTCGCTGAACAAGTACATGCGCAGCCCGGCGCGCAACGCGGACGGCAGCCTGAGCGTGGATGCGGCGCGCGGCCAGGCGCTGTTCGCCTCGGCGCAGTGCGTGACCTGCCACACCGGCGCCACCTTCCGCGACGGACAGCGGCACGACGTGGGGACGATCCAGGCCTCGTCGGGCAAGGGCATGAACCAGCCGCTGGCGGGCGTGGGCTTCGACACGCCGACGCTGCTGGGCACCTGGAACACCGCGGCCTTCTTCCACAACGGCCAGGCGGCCACGCTGCAGGACGTGCTCGCCAGCGGTCACGGCAACGCCAGCAGCCTGCCGGCGGCCGACGTGGTGGCGATCCGGGAGTACGTGCGGTCGCAAGACACGGACCCGACGCCGACGATCACCCGCATCCGTTCGAACCTCAGCAACCTGTGCGTGAACATCAAGGGCGTGTCGACCGCCAGCGGCGCGACGGCGGTGCAGTGGCCGTGCGGCACTGCGAGCAACGAGAAGTTCACGGTGACGAGCCTCACGGGCGGTTACGTGCAGTTCAAGGCCGAGCACAGCGGCCTGTGCCTGGCGCAGAGCGGCACCGCGACGACGAACGCGGCGGTGGTGCAGCTGGCCTGCTCGGCCGGCGACACGACGCAGTGGAGCCTGGTGGGCGGCGCGATCAAGAACCGCGCCTCGGGTTCTTGCCTCGACGTGCCGAACAGCTCGACGACGCAGGACACCGCGCTGATCACGTGGACCTGCAACGGCGGCAACAACCAGAACTGGACGCAGCTGCCCTGATGCGCTGACGCTCCCGTGAAGGCCGGCCGTTTCGACGGCCGGCCTTTTTTTCGTGCCGCCCATGACCTCCCACGTCATGGACCCTGTGCACCCGTTGCGAGAAAGTACGTCCATCGATCAACCAACCAGGAGAAAACACCATGACCGGCTTCAACATCCTTCCCCTCGCAGTCGCCTTCCTGATCGGCGTCGCCGCCTTCGGCTCCTGCCTCGGCATCGGACTGGTCGGCCAGAAGTTCCTCGAAAGCACCGCGCGCCAACCCGAGATGGTCGACGTGCTGCAGACCAAGTTCTTCCTGATCGCGGGCGTGACGGACGGTGCATTCATCATCGCAACGGGCATTGGCCTCTGGTTCGCAACGGCCAATCCCTTCGGCTGAACGGGTACCGGGAGCCCCTGAAATGGGGGCCTCTGCACCAGGAAGTGACACGATCCACTGGCACCATTCGTGCTAGCACCGTTGACACCGAATTGTTTATGGTTAAAGTATTTAGCTATCAACGGTTCGATGTCGCCGGTGCCGCATGGAGCGGTGCCGGTGCGTCGTTTCATCCTTCCCCCTCGGAGAACCCATGAGCCATCTGTCCCCGAAGTCGCCCGCGCTGCCGCGCACCCTCCTCTCGCTGCTGCTCTGCGGCGCAGCCCTTGGTACCGCGGCGTCGGCCATGGCCGCCCCCGTCAAGGTGGGTTTGGCCCTCGACATCTCGGGGCCTTTCGCGGCATTGGGCGCCGAGGCACGCGACGGCTTCGCGCTCGGCATCAAGCAGCTGGGCGGCAAGCTCGGCGGGCAGGACGTCGAATTCGTGCAGGCCGACATGGCCGGCAGCCCCGACCAGGCCAAGCAGCTGGTCGACCGCATGATCCAGCGCGACAAGATCGACATCTTCAGCGGCCCCATCGGCTCCAACGTGGCGCTGGCCGTGGGCCCCACGCTCTTCAATGCCAAGGTGCCCTACCTCTCGGCCAATGCCGGCCCGAGCCAGTTCGCGGGCGCCCAGTGCAATGCCTATTTTTTCGGCACCGCCTACCAGAACGACCAGTTCCATGAGGCCGCCGGCAAGTTCGCCCAGGACCGCGGCTTCAAGAAGACCGTGCTGATCGCCCCCAACTACCCCGCCGGCAAGGACGCCCTCGGCGGCTTCAAGCGCCAGTTCAAGGGCCAGGTGGCCGACGAGCTCTACACCAAGCTCGGCCAGATCGACTATGCCGCCGAACTCGCGCAGCTGCGCGCAGCCAAGCCCGACTCGATCTACTTCTTCCTGCCCGGCGCGATGGGCATCAACTTCATCAAGCAGTTCGTGGGCGCGGGCCTGTCGAAGGACATCACGCTCGTCACCAGCGGCTTCTCGGCCGACGAAGACGTGATCGGCGCCGTGGGCGAGCCGATGCTCGGTTTGTTCAACACCTCGCACTGGGCGCACGACCTGGACAACCCCGCCAACAAGGCCTTCGTGGCTGCCTTCCGCAAGGAATACAACGGGCGCTATCCGTCGGTGTACGCGGCGCAGGCGTACGACGCGATCCTCGCGATGGACGCGGCCGTGAAGCAGTCGGGCGGCAATGCGCAGAACCGCGAAGCCGTGGTGGCCGCGCTGAAGAAGGCCAACTACGCCTCGACGCGCGGCAATTTCAAGTACGCGAACAACCACTATCCGGTCGAGAACTTCTACCTGCGCGTGATCGGCAAGGATGCACAGGGCAAGGTCACGAACAAGCTGATCAACACGGTTCTCACGAACTACGGCGACAGCTACGCAGATAAGTGCCCCCTGAAGTGAGCGGCATCCTCGTTCTAGAGCAGCTGCTCAACGGCCTCGGCTATGGGCTGATGCTGTTCCTGCTGGCTGCGGGGCTCACGCTGGTGTTCGGCATCATGGACGTGCTGAACCTCGCGCATGGCTCGCTGTTCATGGCCGGCGCTTACGTCGCGGCCGAGGCGCACACGCGCACCGGCTCGTTCACCGCCGCCATCGTCATCGCGGTGGCGGTCACCGTCGTCGTCGCACTGCTGCTCGAAGTGCTGCTGATGCGCCGCCTCTACACACGCGACCACCTCGCGCAGGTGCTCGCCACCTTCGGCGTGATCCTGGTGGCCGACGACATCGTCACGATGGCCTGGGGCCCTTCGCCGGTGATGGCGCCGACACCTGCCGCGCTCTCGGGGCCGGTGAATCTCATGGACGGCCTGCCCTACCCGGCCTACCGGCTGGTGATCCTGGTCGGCGGACTGCTGGTGGCGCTGGCGCTCTACCTGCTGGTCAACCACACGCGCATCGGCATGCGGGTGCGCGCGGGCGCCTCCGACCGGCCGATGGCCGAGCTGATGGGCGTGCGCGTCGGACGCATCTTCAACGGCGTGTTCCTGCTCGGTGCGGCGCTCGCCGCGCTGGCGGGCGCGCTGATGGGCCCGATCGTCGCGGTGCAGGTCGGCATGGGCGAAGCGATCCTGATCCCGGCGCTGGTGGTGCTGGTGATCGGCGGTATCGGTTCAGTGCGCGGCGCCTTCGTGGCTGCACTGCTGGTGGGCGTGGTCGACACCATCGGGCGCGCCTTCGTGCCGATGCTGCTGCGCGCCACGCTGCCGCCGGCCACCGCGGCGGACCTGGGCCCGCTCTTCGCCGAAGTCGCGATGTACGCGCTGATGGTGGTTGTTCTGATCTTCCGGCCCTCGGGGCTCTTTTCGGCGCGCGCATGAAGTCTTCCTCCTCACGCTACATCGGCCTCGGGCTGGTCTTTGTGCTGCTCGCGGCGTTTCCGCTGGTCGCGCCGCTGTTCGGGCTCGAGTTCTACATCGGCTTCGTGCGGCGCGTGCTCGTCGTCGCGCTGGCCGCGGCCAGCCTCAATTTCATCCTCGGCTTCGGTGGCATGGTGGCGCTCGGGCATGCGGGCTTCATCGGCATGGGCGCGTACACGGTGGTGGCGCTCAGCGACGCGGGCGTGATGTCGGCCTGGGTGATGTGGCCGCTGGCCGCACTCGTCGCCGGCCTCGTCGCAACGCTGATCGGCACGGTGGCGCTGCGCACGCGCGGCGTGTACTTCATCATGACCACGCTGGCCTTTGCGCAGATGCTGTACTTCGTCGTGGTGTCGCTGCGGCGCTATGGCGGCGACGACGGTTACACGCTGATGAGCCGGCCCACGCTGCTGCCAGGGCTCGACCTCGGCAACGAGTCGAACTTCTACTGGGTGGTACTGGTGCTGGTGGCGCTGGCGCTCTGGTGGCTGCACCGCGCGACGCAATCGCGCTTCGGCCATGCGCTGATGGGCATTCGCGACAACGAGACGCGCATGCGGGCGCTGGGCTACCCGGTGTTCCGACTGCAGCTGGTGGCGTTTGCGATTGCCGGCGCCATCGCGGGGCTGGCGGGTGCGCTTCTTGCTGGTGGCAACGGTTTCGTCAGTCCCGCGACGATGCACTGGACGCAATCGGCCACGCTGCTGGTGATGGTGGTGATCGGCGGACTGGGCCGCAGCTGGGGCGGCCCCGTCGGTGCGGTCGTCTGGCTGGTGCTCGAAGAAGCCTTGAAGCAGCACACGGAGCATTGGCACATGCCGCTGGGATTGTTGTTGATTGCTGTCGCGTTGTGGGCGCCGAAGGGGCTTGCGGCGCTTTCCCGGCGCCGCCGGGCGGCGCCCCTCACCAAGGCAACACCATGAGCCTTTTCAGAATCGAAGGGTTGGTCAAGCGCTTCGGCGGCTTGCTCGCGACCGACCATGTGAACCTCACCGTGGAGCGCGGCGAAGTGCATGCGCTGATCGGGCCCAACGGCGCGGGCAAGACCACGCTGGTCAACCTGATCACCGGGCTCTTGAAGGCCGATGCGGGGCGCATCCTGCTCGACGAGATCGACATCACGAAACTGCGGGACCACCAGCGCGTGGCGGCCGGCATGTCGCGCTGCTTCCAGGTGACGCGCGTGTTCGCCAAGGAAACCGTGCACGACAACCTGATGCTCGCGGCGCAGGCCCATGCGGGCAGCAGCCTGCGCTTCATGGCGCCGCGCGCGACCGAGCGCGACCTGGTCCAGCGCGCCATCGCGCTGGCCGACCGCGTCGGCCTCGGCAGCGAACGCAACCGCATCGCGGGCACGCTGCCGCACGGCGCCCAGCGTGCGCTCGACGTGGCGCTGGCGCTCGCGGCCGAACCCAAGCTGCTGCTGCTCGACGAGCCGATGGCCGGCATGGGCCCCGACGAATCGGCGCGCATGGTGGACCTGATCGAATCGCTGCGCGCCTCGATGGCCATCCTCTTGATCGAGCACGACATGGACGCGGTGTTCCGCCTGGCCAACCGGCTCACGGTGCTGGTGCAGGGCCGCGTGCTGATGAGCGGCACGGCCGACGAAGTGCGTGGGCATCCCGACGTGCAGGCGGTGTACCTGGGTACCGAAGCAGAAGGACACGCATGAGCGCCGCGACCACAACCAGGACCTTGCTCGAAGCGAAGTCCATCGAGGCCGGCTACGGCGCGAGCCAGGTGCTGTTCGGCATCGACCTGAAGATCGGCGCGGGCGAAGTGCTCGCGCTGCTGGGCCGCAACGGCATGGGCAAGAGCACGCTCTTGAAGGTGCTAACCGGCACGCTCTCGCCGATGCGCGGCGACGTGCAGTTCGGCGGCGCCGCCATCGGCGGCCACAAGCCCGATGCCATCGCGCGCCGCGGCGTGGCCATCGTGCCCGAGGGGCGGCACGTGTTTCCGAACCTCAGCGTGGACGAGCACCTGCGCGCCTTCGCACGGCCGCGTCCGGGCAGTGCGCCGCGCTGGACGGTCGAGGCGCTCTACGGTCTGTTCCCGCGCCTGTCGGAGCGCAAGACCAACGCGGGCAACCAGCTCTCGGGCGGCGAGCAGCAGATGCTGGCCATTGCCCGCGCGCTCTCCACGCACCCGCGCCTCCTGATCCTCGACGAAGCCACCGAAGGCCTCGCCCCGGTGATCCGCGAGGAGATCTGGCACTGCATCGCCACCCTCAAGTCCGAGGGCGAAGCGATCCTGGTGGTCGACAAGTACGTGCAGCGCCTGCTGCCGCTGGCCGACCGCCATGTGATCCTCGAACGCGGGCGCGTCGTGTGGCAGGGCGACTCGGCGGCGCTCGATGCGGATCGGTCGCTCTGGACGCGCTACCTGGGCGTGTAGGTCTGCGTTCACTCCCGCGGACGAGATGCGAGGAAGCTGACCCACGTCACGTCCTCGCGGCCGATCCACTGCGTGTCCCATTGCATTCGCAGGCCGGCCGCAGCAAGCTCGTCGGCGAACCGGTCCTTCGCCCAGTACACGGTCTGGTAGTCGCCGTTCGTCTCGCCCTCGCCGATGCGCATGCCCGCGAGGAAGACCCCGCCGGGCTCGAGCGCGTCGAACACCTTGCGCAGGACCGGTGCGACCTGCTCACGATCGACATGGATCAGCACGGCCATCGCGAGGATCGCGCTGTAGGGCCCGCCCAATGCATCCGTCACGACGTTGAGCAGCTCGCCCTTCTTGCCGCGCTCGGCCTGCAGGTCGAGAAAGGCCTGCGCCGCATCGGTGCGCCTGACGACGCCGCCCAACGACTCGATGAAGTCCGCGTCCTGCCCCGATCCGGAACCGATCTCGAGCACGGTGCCGCCGGCAGGCACGAACTGCATCATCCGGCGCAGCGCGTCCACGATCTCGGGCGGCCGGTGGCCTGCCACGATCGCGTTGTATTCGCGGGCGGACGCTTCGTAGGACGCGATGGTGCGGTGCATGTTCTTGAGCACCGGATCGGGAATTTTCATGCGCGCCTTTCCGCTCCGCCGGACCTCCGGCGGGACCGGAAAGGCTAGGTCCAAGCCATCGGCCGGCTCAGGGGAAAACTACCTAGGACCCAAGCACTACTCGGGTGCGGCGTCGAGCTGCAAGATCAGGTCGCGGCTCGCCTGGTTGAGCCCGGTGACGTCCACCACGCTGCCGTGCTTGCGCAGCCGCTCGACCACCTTCGTCAACGCGGCCACCGAGGTCACATCCCAGAAGTGCGCCTGCGACACGTCGATGTGCACGGGCGCCCCGTCGATCTCGCGCACGTCGAAGGCGTCCACCAGCATGTCGGCCGATGCGAAGAAAACCTGGCCGCTCACGCGGTAGACACGCATGCCGTCCCCGGCCCCGGCTTCCGCATGCACATGCAGCAGCCGCGCGACCTTGAAGGTGAAGAACACGCCGCTGAGCATCACGCCCGTGGCCACGCCCGCGGCGAGGTTGTCGGTGGCGACGGTGACGGCCACCGTCGCGAGCATGACCGCGCTGGACATGCGCGGGTGCCGCACCAGCGTGCGCAGCGAGCCCCAGTCGAAGGTCGAGGCCGACACCATCACCATGATCGCGACCAGCGCCGCCACCGGCACCTGCGACACCCAGGGCTTGAGCAGCACCATGAGGATCAGCAGGAACACGCCCGCAAACAGCGTCGACAGCCGGCCCCGGCCGCCGTAGCGCACGTTGCTCACGGTCTGGCCGATCATTCCGCAGCCCGCGATGCCGCCGAAGCAGCTGGCCGCGACGTTGGCGATGCCCAGGCCGCTGCACTCGCGGTTCTTCGAGCTCGGCGTGTCAGTGAGTTCGTCGACCACGCTCGCGGTCATCATCGATTCGAGCAGGCCGACCATGGCGATCGCGAAGGCCGGCAGCGCGATGATGCGCAGCGTCTCGAGCGTGAGCGGCACCGAGGGGAATGCGAACGTGGGCAGCGCATCGGGCAGGTGGCCGAGGTCGGCCACGGTCTTCAGCGGCAGGCCGAGCCACTGGCCCACCAGCGTCACCACGACGATGCACACCAGCGGCGACGGCACCGCGGTCGTCAGGCGCGGCAGCAGGTAGATGATGGCCAGCCCGAGCCCGACCATGGCCCAGGTTGCGGTGTTGGCGCCGATGAAGTGCGGCATCTGCGCCGCGAAGATCAGGATGGCCAGCGCGTTGACGAAGCCGGTGCGCACTGACGACGACACGAAGCGCATCAGCACCCCGAGCCGCAGCAGGCCGAACACGATCTGCATCGCGCCCGCGAGCAGGCCCGCGGCCAGCAGGTACGGCAGGCCGTGCGCATGCACCAGCGGCGCGGCCACCAGCGCCACCGAACCGGCCGCAGCCGACACCATGGCCGGGCGACCGCCGGTGAAGGCGATCACGAGGCCGATGACGAACGAGGCAAAAAGGCCGACCGCCGGGTCCACGCCGGCGACAAAGGAAAAGGCGATCACCTCGGGAATGAGCGCGAAGGTGGCGACGGCGCCCGCCATCAGCTCGCGGGGAATGCTCGGGCACCACTCGGTGCGCAGGCGACTGTGGGTAGAAGACATGGGAAGCGGCAACAGCCCGCTGGCGGCGCAAGGGCACCGCGATGCGGAACAGGAAAAGAGAGGGAAGCCGCCATGCAGCCTCCATGCGGGTGGCGACGGCCGTGAGCCGCCGCGCTTCACGCCGCCCGCGTCAGGGAGGCGTCGGCCGCGAGCAGCCCGACTGCCGGCGGCGGATGGGGAAGCGGGGCATCCGGGAACACATGGGCGCCGATTGTAGGGAGCCCGGTCGCAGGCTCAGCTCAGACCGAGCGCGTGATGCCGCCGTCCACGCGCAGGTTCTGCCCCGTGATGTAGCCCGCGCCCTCGGAGGCCAGGAAGCCGATGGTGGCGGCGATCTCGGCGCTGCGGCCGTAGCGGCCCATCGGGATCCGTTCGCGGAACACTTCTTTCTCGGGCAGGCTGTCGATGAAGCCGGGCAGCACGTTGTTCATGCGCACGTTGTGCGGCGCGTACTGGTCGGCGAAGAGCTTGGTGAAGGCCGCAAGGCCGGCGCGGAACACGCCCGAGGTCGGGAACACGGGGTCGGGCTCGAAGGCCGCGAAGGTCGAGATGTTGATGATCGCGCCGCCGCCCTGCTTCACCATGTGCGGCGCCACGAGGCGCGCGGGGCGCACGGCGCTCAGGAAGTAGACGTCCATGCCGCGGTGCCAGTCGTCGTCGCTGATCTCCAGGATCGGCGCGCGCGGGCCGTGGCCGGCGCTGTTCACGAGCACGTCGATGCGGCCCCATTCGGCGATGACCTGGTCGACGAGCCGCTGGATGTCGTCGTTCGATTGGTTGGAGCCCGTGACGCCGATGCCGCCGAGTTCCTGCGCCAGCGCCTCGCCCTTGCCCGACGAGGACAGGATGGCCACGCGAAAGCCATCGTCCGCGAGCTTGCGGGCCGCGGCGGCGCCCATTCCACTGCCGCCGGCGGTGACGATGGCGACTTTCTGATCTGACATGGTGGGTTCCTTCCTTCGGATGAAACCCGTAGCCTACCCCTCGATGTCCCAGCGCGCTTTCACGGGGAAAGGCGCGCTGTCCTGCAGGGCGAAGCGCTTCAGGTCTTCCTCGAACTCGGCCTGCGGCATCAGCGAGGGCACCTGTTCGGGCCTGGCGCGCGGGCCCGTCTTGAAAGGCCGCGACACCAGCGGCTGTCGGCTCAGCGCCTGCAGGTAGGTGGCGGTTTCCGCGTCGTCCATGAAGGCCGTGACGGTGGCCACGTCGGTGGCGATGCGCTCGGCCATCTCGGGCTCGGACAGGTCCCAGTCGCCGAGGTAGCTCAGATCGACGAAGGCTTCCAGGAATTTCGCGCAGATGAAATCGGCGAACGAGCCGTGGCCGACGCTGCTTTCCTCGTTGTCGTGCCACACGAAGGCCACGCCCACGGCGCCGCCGTCCAGCGGCACGAGGCAGTATGCGTCGCCCGCACCCGATTGCGCAAAGGGCAGGAAGCGGCGGCCGTCCTGCCACTTGGCGTCGAGCCACTCGTCGAGGTCGTGGGCCGCCTGTTCGGCGTCCAGCCATTCGAAGTCGGGGAAGCCGGCCAGATCGGGCGGTCCGCTGGCGAGGAGCTGTTGTAGCAGCGGGGGAATTTCAATGCCGGTACGGCGCGAGAGATCGTCGAACGTCATCGCTCAGACCGTCGGCAACGTGGCCTGCATCGACGGCCGCTGGTTGAACGCCGCGAACCACTTCGCGCTGTTCGGCGCCTGGGCGCGCCAGTCCACCGAGGGAAAGCGGAAGTCCATGTAGCCCAGCGCTCGGTGCCGCTCTTCGGGAACAGCGCGCCCGCGTGCGTGGCATCGAGGTACTCGCAGATCACGCGGCTGTCGTACAACACCTGGCCGTCGTCGCAGATGAAGGTCGGCACCTGCCCGAGCGGGTTCTTCGGCAGGATGGTCGCGTCGCGCTTCACCGGGCCGGCCACGCTTGGCAGTTTCTCGATGCGGTCGGCGATGCCGAGTTCGTGCGCGACGACCATGCACTTGCGCACGAACGGCGAAGCGGGCGAGTGGAAGATCTTCATTCGATGTGTCCTCGTCGGGTGCTGTTCTCAGCGCCGGATGCGCAGCATGCCCTCTTGCGCGGTCGAGGCCACGAGCCGCCCGTCGCGCGTGAACAGGCTGCCGCGGCACAGGCCGCGCGCGCCGCTCGCGCTCGGCGAGTCGAGCACGTAGAGCAGCCAGTCGTCCATGCGGAAATCGCGGTGGAACCACATCGCGTGGTCGAGGCTCGCGGGGCGCACCTGGCCGCTCATGAAGCTCAGGCCGTGCGGCAGCATCGCGGCGCGCAGCAGACCGTGGTCGGAGGCATAGGCGAGCAGCGCGCGGTGCACGACCGGGTCGTCGGGCAGCGGCGCGATGGCGCGCATCCAGATCGCGCTGTCCGAAGGTCGCACGACCGGCGTCAGCAGGTCGTCGGCCTCGACGCGGCGGTACTCGATGCCATGCGGCTCCAGGCCCTTGATGCGCCAGCGCTCGGGCAGGCGGTCGCCGAGCGCGCGGCGCTGGTCGAGTTCGCTGATCAGCGCCTCGGGGCCTTCGACCGCCGGCATCGCGAGCTGGTGATCGACGCCGTCGTCCACCGTCTGGAAGGACGCCGACATCTCGAAGATGATGCGTTCCTGCTGGCGCGCCACCACGTGGCGGGTGGTGAAGCTGCGGCCGTCGCGCACGCGGTCGACGCTGTATTCGATGGGCGCATGCTCGCCCGGCAGCAGGAAGTAGGCGTGCATCGAATGGACCGGCCGGTCGGCGCCGACCGTGAGGCTCGCGGCCGCCAGCGACTGGCCGAGCACCTGGCCGCCGAAGACGGCGGGCGTGCCGATGTCTTCGCTCTGCGCCAGGAAGCGATCGCCCCCGAGCGGCTCGAGCTGCATGAGGGCGACGAGTTCGTCGACGAGGCGGGAAGCGGTGGCGGGATCGGTGGTCATCGGAGGGCTGTCAATGCAAGAAGGCAACCCGCGACCATAGCAAAGGCCGGGCCTGCGAGCTGTCGCGGGCCGGTCAGCGGGCGCTGCTGCTATTTGTAGAAGCAGAAGCCCATGACGCGGGCCCGGCAGCTGAAGTCCGTTCCGCCCTGAACGAGGGACACGGGAACACCATCCAGCAGCAGCGAGCCGTCGCCGGCGCGGACCAGCGGCGTCGGCGCGGGCCTGGTGGCGGGGGCACTGGCCGTTTCCTGTTCGACGTACTTGATGGCGTGGGACCTGGAGAAGTCGAGCCTGTCGGCCGGCTTCAGCGGGCTCGCCGCGTACCGCGTGCCGTAGACGGTGCCGAAGTAGCGCATTGCCGGACCCGTGCGGTCGCCGTATTTCACTTCCGCCTTCGCGAAGCCGGTCTGGACCAGGAAGGTCCGGTCCTCGGGTGTCAGGTCGGCGTCGAAGGCCATCAGCACGTACTGCCCTTCGAAGCTCTGGTTGCGCGCCACCTTGAGCTCGCCGATCAGGGCGGGCGTGACCTTGGTGCGCCCTTCCCAGCGCAGCAGCGCCGCCACGGACGGGTCGCCGCTGAACACGTAGTGGTAGTTCTCGCCGGCGAAGACGACCTTGCGGCCGTCCTTGGCCGCCAGGAAGCTCTGCAACCGGTCCTTGTCGTGGACGGGCTCGCCTTCGGGCGTGCTCGCGCAGCCCCATTGCACGAGGCCGAGCGCGGCGCAGGAAAGGGCGAGGAGGATGCGACGCACTGGGGTCGACAACGAAAGGGGGTTCACAATCATCCGGCGTTCGAGTTCATCAAGCCCCGGACTCTAGCGTGCCGCCGCGCTCAGCGGTCGATGTCGGCGCCGTCGGCAACCAGCTTCTTCTGAAGCGCCGGCACATCGACAGCCGCGAAATTCGAGCTGCCCAGCGACGCCGCCGCCGTGCCCGCGGCCTGCCCCATGACGAAACAGCCGCCGCTCGCGCGCGCCGCCGACTGGCCTTCGTGCGTCATCGCGGCGCAGCGGCCGGCTACCAGCAGGTTGTCGACCTTGCGCGGCACCAGCATGCGCCAGGGCAGCTGGTTGTAGGTGCGGTTGTCGTCGCGCGGAAAGGCCCACTCGATGCGGCCGTCGGCGTGCATCTCCATCGGCCAGGCATTGATGCCGATGCTGTCGTCGAACGTCGCCGACGACAGGATGTCTTCGCCCGCGAGCGCATAGAGGCCTTCGATGCGTCGCGTTTCGCGGATGCCGACCTGCGGCGCGATCTCGACGATGGCCGCCTCTGCGAAGCCCGGCACCTCGGCCTTCATGAACCTGAAGTACTCGGCGATCTGGCGGCGGCCTTCGAGCTCGCCCTCGGTGAGCTCGCGTGCGTCGATGCCGTTCATCGCGCGGCCCGCGGCATTGCGGATCTGCGTGACGTTGGCGCGCCATTCGCGCGGGTCGATGTTGGGCCGCAGGATCGCGCCTTCGCGCGGGAACTTGTAGACACCCGGCTTCTGCGCCTGCACCTTCGCCATCAGGTCGTTGATGGCCTTGAACTCGCCCACGGCCGCGAGTGCCGGCTGCGCATCCACCTGGCCGACGCGGAACATGGTGGTCGGGAACAGGCCACTGCCGTGGCCGTCGCCCACCTCGAAGGGCACGCCTGCGAAGGCCGCCACGTCGGCGTCGCCGCTGGCGTCGATGAAGGCATTGGCACGGATCGCCTGGCGGCCCGACTTGGTCTCGACCACCAGGGCCGCGATGCGGTCGCCGTCGCGGATCACCGCCGCCGCCCACGCATGGAACAGCAGGTTCACGCCGGCATCGAGCAGCAACTGGTCGGCCGCGATCTTGTAGGCCGAGGTGTCGTAGGAGCGCACACGGATGCGGCCCTGCATGCCGTCCTGCGGCTTGTTGAGGCCGCCCAGTGCGCCGATGCGCGCGAGCAGGTCGTCGGCCACGCCGCGCACCAGCAGCGTCATCTCGCCGTTGCGCTTGCCGTACAGGCCCGCAAAGTTGGTCACGCCGCCCGCGGTGCCCATGCCGCCGAGGAAGCCGTAGCGTTCCACCAGCAGGGTGCTGGCGCCGTGGCGCGCGGCGCTCACGGCGGCGGCGATGCCGGCGGGGCCGCCGCCGACCACCACCACGTCGTATTCGCCGAAGACCGGCAGCTCGCGTGCCGGTTCGGTCAGGGTCTTCTGCTGGTTTGTCATTACTGCAACTTGATGCCGCGGGTGGAAATGATCTTGGTCATGATGGCTGCTTCTTCGTTCACGCGCGTACGCATGCCATCGGGCGAGGTGCCCACGGCCTGCCAGCCCTGCTCGAAGAGCTTGCGGCGAACGTCCGGATCCTTCATCACCACTTCCAGCTCGCGGCCGATGCGCGCCTGCGCCGTCTTCGAGAGGTTGGCCGGCCCAAGCAGTGCCACCCACACCTCGAGGTTGAAGTCCTTCACGCCGGCCTCCGACAGCGGCGGGATCTCGGGCACCAGCGCGCTGCGCCCGCCGGTGAGGCCCACGGCCTTGAGCTTGCCGGCCCGGATCTGCGGCATGGCCACGCCCGGGGGAATCAGGCCCATCTGCACCTGGTCGCCCAGCATGCCGGTGATGACCTGCGGGTTGCCCTGGTAGGGCACGTGCTCGGGCTTGAAGCCGGCCACGCGGCTCTTGAGCAGTTCCATGCCCAGGTGGCCGACGGAGCCGATGCCGACCGAGCCGTAGTTCCACTTGTCGCCGGCCTTGCGCGCGGCATCGAAGAAGGCGGCGCCCGTGGGCAGGTTGTTCTGTGCCACCAGGACGAGCGGCGCGGTCGCGATCAGCGAGAGGTACGTGAAGTCCTTGGCCGGGTCATAGGGCAGCTTGGGATACAGCACCTTCGACGACGTGAGGTTGCCGTTGATGACGAGGCCCAGCGTGTGGTCGTCGGTGGCCTTGGCCACCTGGTCGGCCGCGATGTTGCCCGAGGCGCCGGCCTTGTTGTCCACGATGATCGGCTGGCCCAGCGCCTTGCTCAGCGGCTCGGCGATGGTGCGCGCCGCGATGTCGGGCGTGGAGCCGCCCGGAAAGCCCACGAGCAGCCGGATGGGTTTGGTCGGCCAGGCATTGTTCTGTGCGCTCGCGGCGATCGGCAGCAGGGCGGCGGCTGCCAGGCCGCTGACGATCAAAAGGGCTCTCTTTTTGGCTTGCATGGCGAAAAGAAGTGAAAAAGTTAACAAAAATCAAAGAGGGCCAGCTTAACTGCCGAAGGGAACAGCGGGCAAGACACGCTCTCTCTATTCGAGGCTGATGTTGCCCCTGCGCACCAGCTCGCCATACACCTTCGACTTGGCCTGCGCATTGCGCTCGATCTCCTCCGGCGACCAGGCCAGCGGCTCGAAGGCAAAGGTGTCGAAGCGCGCGCGGATCTCGGGGTCGGCAATCACCTTGGCCACGTCGGCATTGATCTTGGCCTTGATGGCCGCCGGCACGCCCTTGGGCGCGAGCAGCGAGACGAAGGAATTGACCTCCAGCGAGGCCGGCCCGCCGGACTCGGCCATGGTCGGCACGTCGGGCATCTGCGGAATGCGCCGGGGCGCCGCGATGGCGATGTAGCGCAGCTTGCCGGCCTTGTAGATGCCCTGGCTCGACGGAATGCTGGCGAAGCTCCACGGCACCTCGCCGGCGCCCACGTTCGAGAACAGCTGCGACACCTCGCGGTACGGCGCATGCCGCATGCGGATGCCGGTGAGCGCCTCGAGCTGCTGCGCGCCCAGGTGGCCCGGGCTGCCGACGCCCCACGAGCCGTAGACGATGCCGTCGGGGTTGGCCTTGGCGGCGGCGATCAGGTCGCCCATGGTCTTCCACTTCGAGTCGGCGGCCACGGCCACGAAGAAAGGCGTGCGGAACAGCGAGGCCACCGGGTCGAAGTGCTGCAGCGTCACGAAATTGCGCGACTTGTACAGGTGCGGCAGCGCGGCGATGTGCTCGCTGTCGAGCTGCAGCAGCGTATAGCCGTCGGGCGCGGCGCGGCGGGCCTGGTCGATGGCGATGAAGCCGCCGCCACCGGGCTTGTTGTCGACCACCACGCGCTGGTTCCAGAGGCGCGAGAGCTTGTCGGAGACGAGGCGCAGCACCGCATCGGGGCCGCTGCCGGCGGCAAAGGGCGTGACCAGCGTCACCGGCTTGCTCGGAAAGTCGCCGGCCTGCGCCAGGGCGCCGGTGGCAGCGGTCAGGGCAAGGATGCCCGCCAGCAATGCGCGCAAAGGGAAGTTCATGGTTTGTTGTCTCCTGGGCCTGCGGCCTCGAATGGTGATGATGGAAGAAAGGCGTTTCAGTGCGGCGAGAGCACGGCGGCCGCGTCGGCGCTCGGCACCGCAGCAGGCCGCACCGGCTCCGGCGCATCGTCCAGGCAATGCTCCGGCCGCCAGGCGTAGAGCCATTCGACGGCATCGTAGAAGCGTTCGGGCGTGCGTCCGACCCAGAGGCTGTTGCGCACCAGGCGCTCCACGCCCTGGGCGTGATAGAGGCGTCCCATCTCGCGCACCGACAGCACCACGCGCGCCGTGCGGGCGATGCGGGCGGACTCGTAGCGCTGGAAGGCAGCGGTCATGTCGAAATCGCAGGCCTTCACGGCGGCGCCGAGCGTCACCGCATCTTCCAGCGCCATGCAGGCGCCCTGTGCGAGGTACTGCATCATCGGATGCGCGGCATCGCCGAGCAGCGTGGCCGGGCCTTCGCTCCAGCGCTCGACCGGATCGCGGTCGGCCGTGCTCCAGCGGCGCCACGAGGAGGGGCGGTCGAGCAATTGGCGCGGACGCGCATGCACGCCGTCGAAGTACGAGAGCACTTCTTCCTTGCTGCCGTCGGAAACGCCCCACTCTTCCTGCGTGCGGCTGTGGAAAGTGACGACCAGGTTGTATTGCTCGCCATGGCGCAGCGGGTAGTGCACCAGGTGGCAGTTGGGGCCGGCCCAGACCACGGGCGCGTTCCAGCGCAGGTCGGCGGGCATGTCGGCCGCGGGCACGACGGCGCGGTACACCACATGGCCCGAGACGCGCGGTGCATCGCCGATGAGCTTCGCGCGCACCACGGACTTCACGCCGTCGCAGCCCACGATGGCGTCGGCCTTGAAGCGCCGGCCGTCGCGCGTCGTGGCGACCACCCCCTGCGCGCCGGTGTCGATGGCATCGACCTGCGCCGACGTATGGAAGCGGATCAGCGGATGCTGCTTCACGGCCTCGTGGATCGCGCCGTGCAGGTCGGCCCGGTGGCTCACCGCATACGGATTCCCGAAGCGCGCGCGGAAGGCTTCGCCGACCGGCACCGAGGCCACCTCTGTGCAATCGACGGCGTCCATCATCACCAGCCGGTCGGTGAAGACCGAGCTCCTGCGCACCGCCTCGCCCACGCCCAGCGCGTCGAGCGCCGCGAAGGCGTTGGGGCCGAGCTGCAGGCCCGCGCCGATCTCGCCGATGGTGGCGCTTTGTTCGAGCAGGTCGATGGCCACGCCCAGGCGCGCCAGCGCCAGCGCGGCGGCCATGCCGCCGATGCCGCCGCCGACGAGCAGCACGGTGGGGGGATTCTTCAGGGGGGATGTGCTCATCGTGGGGCCTCCGCGCGGGACTTGCTCAATCGATACGGACCGTGAGCGAGGGCAGCCGTTCGATGCTCACCTTGATGGTCTGGCCGGGCTTCACCGCGCCCACGCCCTCGGGCGTCCCCGTGAAGATCAGGTCGCCGGGCTGCAGCATGAAGAGCGTCGAGAGATTGGCGATCACTTCGTTGACCGACCAGATCAGGTGCGTGATGTCGCTGTTCTGGCGCACCTGGCCATCGACCTCGAGCGTGATGGCGCCGGCATTGATCTCGCCCACGTCGGCCAGCGTGCGCAGCGGCGCGATGGGGGCAGAGAAGTCGAAGGCCTTGCCGATTTCCCAGGGTCGGCCCTGCTCGCGCATCTTCATCTGCAGGTCGCGGCGCGTCATGTCGAGCCCCACGGCGTAGCCGTGGATGTGGCCCGAGGCCTGCTCGGCCGGGATGTCCTTGCCGCCCTTGCCGATGGCGACCACCAGCTCGGCTTCGTAGTGGTAGTTGCTCGTGAGCGGCGGGTACGGAATGGCGCCGGCCTGGCCTTCGGCCACGGGCACGACCGAGGCGTCGTCGTTGGGCTTGCAGAAGAAGAAAGGCGGTTCGCGGTCGGGGTCGAAGCCCATTTCGCGGGCATGCGCCGCGTAGTTGCGGCCGACGCAGTAGACGCGGCGCACGGGGAATTGCTTGTCGGAGCCCACGATGGGCAGGCCGACGATGGAAGGGGGCGTGAAAACAAAGGACATGGAGGCTCCTGCCGCACGCGGCGGCACACGGTCGAACAAATGAAAGAAAAAGGGGTCGGCCGACGTTCAGGCGTCTTCGAGGAAGGTCTCGCGCAGGATGCCCATGGCCTGCTGCACAGGGCGGTCGGAGAAGCTGAAGAGCACGGCGTCCCCGCCCGGCGAAGACAGGCGCAGCGGCGCCCAGGACGGCACGACGAAGGTGTCGCGCGGCCCGAATTCGAAGCGTTGGCCCGCGATCTCCGCAACGCCATGGCCTTCGACCACGCTGTAGACCGTGCCATCGGTCGCGCGATGCGTCTTGCCCGCGAAGCCCTTCGGCAGCAACTGCAGGTTGGTAGAGATCGTGGGCATCGGCGAGCCGCCCGTCAGCGGGTTGATGTAGCGCAGCTTGTGGCCGAGCCAGGCATCGGGCGCCTCCTGCTTCTGCAGCTGGGCCAGCGCCTCGCGGCTGCGTGCATAGGGGTAGTTGAAGATCGGCGAGGTGGCCGACACGTGGTCGTGCCGCACCGGCACCATGTTGTGGCCGAAGCGCGCCAGGCTGTGGCCCTCGGGCCGCGCGACGTGCTGCACCCTGGCGTCGTCGTTCTCGGCAAAGCCGGCATCGAAGAAGCGCAGCATCGGAATGTCGAGCCCGTCGAGCCAGACCACCGGCTCCGCCGCGCCGCCGATGCCTTCGTTGCCGTGGTCGTGCCAGGCCCACGAGGGCGTGATGATGAAGTCGCCCGGGTGCATGGTGGTGCGCTCGCCGCCCACCGTGGTGTAGGCACCCTTGCCGTCGACGATGAAGCGCAGCGCCGACTGCACATGGCGGTGCGAAGGCGCCACCTCGCCCGGCATGATGAGCTGCAGGCCCGCGTAGAGCGACTGCGTGATCGACGAGTTGCCGGGCAGCGCCGGGTTCTCGAGCACCAGCACGCGGCGCACGGCCTCCTCGGCGGTGATGAGCCCGGCCGACTCCATCAGCAGCGGGCGAATCTCGTCGTAGCGCCAGAGCGCGGGCACGCAGGGCGTCTGCGGCTCGCGCGGCACCAGGGCATGCAGCGACTCCCACAGCGGCGTGAGGTTCAGCGGGCGGATTCGGGCGTAGTAGTCACTGCGCTCGGCGGCGTTGGCCGGGGCGCTTTTCACGGTGCTTCGAGAGGCGGGGTTCATTGGCGTGGGTGTCTCCGTGGCGGCATTGTTGAGCCACCCTACTATTTCCTCAAGACCTGTAGCCAATACACGGAATTCGAAATTTCGATAATGGTGTCTTTCGCTCTCGGAAAAGAAACCCATGTCCAAGCTCGATCTCGAATGGCTCGCCGTGTTCGACGAGGTCTACAAGACCGGCAATGTCTCGAAGGCGGCCGAGCGGCTGGGCATGGCACAGGCGGCCGCCAGCACCGCGCTCAACAAGCTGCGCGTGCACTTCGACGACCGGCTGTTCACCCGCACCGCGCAGGGCATGCAGCCCACGCCGCATGCCGAGCGCATCTACCCCAACCTGCGCGAGGCGCTGGCCCAGCTGGCGCAGGCCCAGGGCAACCGCAGCAGCTTCGAGCCGGCGCAGGCGCAGCGGCGCTTTCGCATCTGCATGACCGACATCAGCGAAGTGGTGCTGCTGCCCGGCCTGCTCGACCACCTGCGGCACGCGGCGCCGGGCGTGCACATCGAGACCGAGATCATCTCCACCCTCAGCGGCCGCCGCCTGCAGGACGGCGAGGTCGACCTCGCCGTGGGCTTCATGCCGCAGCTGGACGCGGGCTTCTACCAGCAGACGCTGTTCATGCAGAACTTCGTCTGCCTGGCGGCGCAGAACCACCCCCGCATCGGCGCCCGGCTCACGCGCAAGCGCTTCGAGGCGGAGGCGCATGCGGTGGTGTCGACGTCCGGCACGGGGCATGCCATCGTCGACACCACCATCGCCCGGCTGGGCCTGAAGCGCGATGTGGTGGTGCGGCTGTCGAGCTTCCTGAGCGTGGCGCGGATCGTGGCGCACACCGAGCTGATCGTGGTGGTGCCCCGCATCCTGGGCAAGGTGCTGGCCATGCAGGAGCCGGTGAAGATGCTGGAGCCGCCCTTCGTGCTGCCGGCCTATGCGGTGAAGCAGCACTGGCACGAGCGCTTCCATGCCGACCCCGGCAACGCCTGGCTGCGGCGCACGCTGGCCCAGCTGTTCAGCGGCAGCTGAGCGCGTGTGCCGAAGCGACGGGCGGCATCCGGAAGCGGGCGCCCGCTCGCATAATCGCGGCTCCCCACCCCACAGCCACACGACAAAGGCGGCCCCATGTCTTCGATCACCCTGCGTTTTCTGGCCGAGCCCAGCACCGTCAACTTCGGCGGCAAGGTCCACGGCGGCACGGTCATGAAGTGGATCGACGAGGCCGGCTACGCCTGTGCGACCAGCTGGTCCAAGCGCTACTGCGTCACCGCCTTCATCGGCAGCATCCGCTTCCACCGGCCGATCATGATCGGCGACCTCGTCGAGGTCGAAGCCCGCCTCGCCTACACCGGCACCACCAGCATGAACATCTCGGTCGAGGTGCGCAGCGGCGACATGAAGGGCGGCTCGATGGAGAAGACCACCGAGTGCCTGATCGTCTTCGTCTCGGTCGACTCGCACGGCCGGCCGCTGCCGGTGGAAGCCTTCGTGCCCGGCACGCCCGGCGAAATGGCCTTGGCCGAGCGCGCCAAGGCGCACCTCGAGGCCAGCCGCGCAGCCGGCGCAACGCCTTGACCCCCAGGGTTTGCCTGTAGAGGCGAAGCTCTAATGGGGAGGGCCTCGAGCAGCTAAAGTCAGGCGATAGTTTGCAAAGGAACATTCGCATGGCGATCCCCGACGACGACAGCAACAAGGCCTCCGACCGCATCAAGGACTCCGCCCAGCAGATCTGGCTGGCCGGTCTGGGCGCCTTCGCCAAGATGCAGCAGGAGGGCAGCAAGGCCTTCGAGGCGCTGGTCAAGGACGGCGCCGGCATGCAGAAGAAGACCCAGCAGGCGGCCGAAGAAACCCTCGCCCAGGCCCAGCAGCGCATGGCCGGCTTCGCCAGCGAGTTCGGCACCAAGGCCGCCGGCCAGTGGGGCAAGCTCGAGAACATCTTCGAAGAGCGCGTGGCGCGCGCGCTCGAAAAGCTCGGCATGCCCTCGGCCGCCGACATGGCCGCGCTGCAGGCCCGTGTCGAGGCCCTCGAGGCCCAGCTGAAGCACGGCGGCGCCAAGGATCCCGCAGCCCCGGCGCGAGCCGCCCGCAAGACGACGGCACGCAAGGCTGCCCCGCAGCCCGCCGCAAAGAAAACTTTACGCCGCACCAAGGCCGGTTGACCTTGCCGGGATTGCGGCGCTGCACAAAAAATCAGCACCGCAAAACATGTACTGCGCTGTGCATGGCGCAGTGCACATACGCTAGAGTGTCCCCAAGAAAACAAGAGATACACCGGGGGCACCGACATGGCAAAGAAGGCGCCACGCCGCACGGCGCAACGCATCCTCGAAGCCGCATTGGACCTGTTCAACCGCTTCGGGGAGCCGAACGTCTCCACCACGCTGGTGGCGAGCGAGCTCAACATCAGCCCGGGCAATCTCTACTACCACTACCCGGCCAAGGAAGAGCTGATCAACAAGCTCTACGAAGGCTACGAAGCCGAGCTCAACGAGCTGCTCCACGCGAGCGAAGGCGTGCACGACGTGGAGGACGCCTGGTTCTTCATGCACAGCCTGTTCGAGCTGATCTGGCGCTATCGTTTCCTGTACCGCGACCTGAACGACCTGCTGAGCAAGAACCGGCACCTCGAGACCCAGTTCCAGCTGGTGCTGAAGAACAAGGTCCGCGCCATCCGCCAGCTGATCGCCGGCCTGGGCCGCGCCGGCCACCTCGACATCGATGCCCACGAGGTCGACACCCTGGCCCAGAGCATGGTCGTGGTGCTCACCTACTGGCTGAGCTACGAATACGTGCGCAACCCGCGCGAGGCGCTCGAACCGGCGCATGCCCAGGGCGCGCTGATGCGCGGCGGCCACCACACCCTGCACCTGCTCGCGCCGTACCTCGAGCGTGAACAGCGACAGCATCTGCTGGCACTCAGCAATGCCTACAACGGCGAAGATGCACCCAGCAACGTGGTTCCCACTGTCGATATGGCGGCCTAGACAACCATGCCCCACCCCGATTTCAAACCGCTCTCGCTGATGTCCGCCAACCCGGTTGCCGCGAACGCGGAACCCTGGGCGCCCCTGCCCTACGCCGACGTGCCGCGCTTCGACGCCCGCAGCGTGCTGCCGCACTGGCCGCGCCTGCATGCCGGCCACGACCTGCCGCCGCCGGACGCCGGCGCGCCGCTGGCCGAAGGCTGGGCGCTGTACCACAGCGGCGAATTCGAACGCGCCGCCGCCATCGGCCTGCTGCACGGCGCCGAAGGGCTGGTGCTCGCCAACCAGGCCACCGCCATTTACGCCAACTACCTCGAACCGCGCGAAGCCATCCGGCTCTCGATGTTCCGCCAGGTGATCGAGCGGGCCAGTGCACAGGCCATCGCCGAACCGGAAAACTGCCAGGCGCTCTACTGGCAGGCCTATGCGCTGGGGCGCTACAGCCAGGGCATCAGCGTGGCGCGCGCGCTGGCGCAGGGCCTGGGCACCAAGCTCAAGGGCGCGCTGGAGCGCGTGATCGAGCTGCAGCCCAGCCACGCCGACGCGCACGTCGCGCTGGCCGCCTTCCATGCCGAGGTGATCGACAAGGTGGGCGCGCTGGTCGGGCGCATGACGTACGGCGTGCGCGCCGAGACCTCGGTGGAGTTGTTCGAACGGGGGCTCGACCTGCATCCGCATTCGCCCGCCGGGATGATGGAATACGCCCGCGCGCTGCTGATGCTGCATGGCGATTCGCGCATGGGCGAGGCCACGCGGCTCTACGAGAAGGCCGCGGCGCTGAAGCCGGCGGATGCGCGGGAGCGGCTGGATGTCGAGCTGGCGCGGGCGGGGTTGAGGGACTGAGCCTCCCGGTACCAATGGGTACCACTCAATTTAAGATGCGCGGTCCCTGGTTCTCAATTTGATTTCCCATGTCCGACCTCAACGCCCGATTCGAAGCCGCCCAAGCCAACTCCAAGCTCCTGGCCGAGCGCCCCGACAACCCCACGCTGCTCAAGATCTACGGCCTCTTCAAGCAGGCCACCGAAGGCGACAATACCGCCAAGAAGCCCAGCTTCAGCGACATCGTCGCGCGCGCCAAGTGGGACGCGTGGACCGCCCAGAAGGGTGCGAGCGCCGACGAGGCGAAGCAGAAGTACATCGACCTGATCGAATCCCTTCGGGGCTGACCCAGCCCACGCCAGTCAACCGACGATCCCGCGCGCGTGCAGCGCGGCGATCTGCTCGGGGCTCAGTCCGATCTCCTTCAGCACCGCATCGGTGTCCGCCCCCAGCGCCGGTGCGTTGTGCCGGTGGCTGGCCGGCGTGAGCGACAGCTTGGGCACGAAGCCGGGCACCGCGAGCGCGCTGCCGTCGGGCATGTTCACCTGCTGCAGCATGCCGCGCGCCGCGTAATGCGGGTCGGCCGCGATGTCGGCGATCGTGTAGATGCGGCCGGCCGGCACGTGTGCGGCAGCCAGTGCGGCGAGCACTTCGTCCACCGTGCGCGCGGCAGCCCAGTCGCCGATCGCGGCATCGAGCATCTCCACCTGCGCCACCCGTCCCGTGTTGCCGGCCAGCGCCGGGTCGGCCGCCAGATCGGGCCGGCCGATGCATGCCATAAGGCGCCGGAAGATGCTGTCGCCGTTGCCCGCCACGATGGCATAGCCGCCGTCGGCACAGCGGTAGGCATTGGTCGGCGCGATACCGGGCAGCGCACTGCCGGCCGCCTCGCGCACCGCACCGAAGGCGCCGTATTCGGGCAGCAGGCTTTCCATGCAGTTGAAGACCGCCTCGTAGAGCGCCACGTCGATCACCTGCCCCTTGCCTTTCGGGTATTCGGCGCTGACCGTGGCGTGACGGTGCTGCATCGCCATCAGCACGCCGATCACGCCGTGCAATGAAGCCAGCGTGTCGCCGATCGACACGCCCACGCGCACCGGCACCCGGCCCGGTTCGCCCGTGAGGTGGCGCAGCCCGCCCATGGCCTCGGCCACCACGCCGAAGCCTGGCCGGTCGCGGTAGGGGCCGGTCTGGCCGTAGCCGCTGATGCGCAGCATGACGAGCGCGGGGTTGGCGGCCAGCAGCGCGTCGGGGCCGAGGCCCCAGCCTTCCATCGCGCCGGGGCGGAAGTTCTCGATCAGCACGTCGGCCTCGGCCGCGAGCTGGCGCACGATCGCCTGCGCCTCGGGTTCGCGCAGGTCGAGCGCCAGCGAGCGCTTGTTGCGCGACTGCACCTGCCACCAGACGGAGGTGCCGTCCTTCAGCAGCCGCCAGGTGCGCAGCGGGTCGCCCGCGCCGGGCGGCTCGATCTTGACCACCTCGGCGCCGAAGTCGGCCAGCGTGCGTGCGGCAAAAGGGCCGGCAATCAGTTGGCCGAGCTCGACGACCTTGAGGCCGGCCAGCGGCCCCGCAGCGGTCGGCACGACAGGGGAAGAAGAGGTGTTCGTCATGGCGCCAGAGTGTGCCGTGCCGCCGCCCGCCCTCCGCGGGGCGGGAAAACACCTATGAATTCTTGACGCGGCGTCTTCGGGTCTTTTTGCACCGCAGCAATCGCCGCGCGCCGCACCCTCTCTCCCGAGGAGAAAGGAGATTTGCTGCAATGCAATGCCTTTGCCCGCCAGCTTGCGCAAAGGTCAAAAAAGTATCAATTTCGGGCGCTATCTCTGGTTGTTGGCGTCCTGGGCGATTCGTACAGTCCGCCCCACGTTGTCGCACGGCGCCAACCACGGCAAAGAGACAAAAAGGAAAAGGAACGCCCATGCAGCCTGATCTGGAAATCGTCGAAGTCCGCGGGGACGAATCGTTCACCGCCTGGGCGCACGGCTATCCGTATCGCACGGTGCGCTGGCACTTCCATCCCGAATACGAGATCCAGCTGATCGTCGAGACGCGCGGCGTCTATTTCGTCGGCGACCACGTCGGCCACTTCGAGCCCGGCAACCTCGTGCTCATGGGCCCCGACCTGCCGCACAACTGGATCAGCGACGTGCCCGCAGGCCAGAGCGTCGAGCGGCGCGGCATCGTGATCCAGTTTCCGGCCGAGCTGGCGAAGAACATGGCCGCCGCCTTTCCCGAGTTCCAGCGCATCGCGCCGCTGCTGGCCGAATCGGGCTCGGGCCTGCTGTTCTCGGCCGAGACCGCCATCGCGGCGAAGCCGATCATGGAGTCGCTGCTCGGAGCGCGAGGCCTCCGCCGCGTGATCCTGCTGCTCTCGCTGCTCGAACTGCTGGTGGACGGCAACAACCGCCAACGGCTCGCGAGCCCCGCGTTCAAGCCCGACCCCAAGGCCTTCATGTCGCACGCCATCAACAACGTGCTGGCGCACATCGCGGCCAACCTCGGCGACGACCTGCGCGAGCCGATGCTGGCGGAGCTGGTGGGCCAGAGCCCGAGCGCGTTCTCGCGGTCGTTCCGCAAGCACACCGGCCAATCGTTCGTGCGCTACGTGAACCGGCTGCGCATCAGCCGCGCCTGCGAGCTGCTCACCAACAGCGAGAAGCCGGTGCTCGACGTCTGCATGGACGTGGGCTTCAACAACGTCTCGAACTTCAACCGGCAGTTCCTGCTGCACAAGCGCATGCCGCCGACCAAGTTCCGCAGCTTCCACCGCATGCAGGCCGCGGCCTCGCGTGCCGCCAGCCCGCCGTAGCCGGCTTTCATGGGTTCCCCGCGCCGTCGCCGGCGCGGCGCCTCGGGCGCCGCGTGGGGCGAGCCTTTGTCCGCGTTTTTTTCCAGACAGTCACAACCTCCAGGAGACAGCCATCATGAAGAACCTTCTCAAGGCCACCGCCCTCACCGCCGCACTGGTCTGCGGTGCATCCGCCGCACAGGCGCAGGCGCCGAAGCAGCCGCTGCGCATCGGCATGACCTTCCAGGAACTCAACAACCCCTACTTCGTGACGATGAAGCAGGCGCTCGAGGAAGCCGCGGCCAGCATCGGCGCAACGGTGGTCACCACCGATGCCCGGCACGACGTGGCCAAGCAGATCGGCGACGTGGAAGACATGATCCAGAAGAAGGTCGACATCCTGCTGCTGAACCCGACCGATTCCACCGGCGTGCAGTCGGCCGTGCGCTCGGCCAAGAAGGCGGGGCTGATCGTGGTGGCGGTGGATGCCAACGCCCAGGGCCCGGTCGATTCCTTCGTCGGTTCGAAGAACACCGACGCCGGCCGCCTCGCCTGCGAGTACCTCGCGAAGAACATCGGCGAGAAGGGCGACGTGGCAATCCTCGACGGCATTCCGGTCGTGCCGATCCTGGAGCGCGTGAAGGGCTGCCGCGAAGCGCTCGCCAAGTACCCCGGCATCAAGGTGGTCAGCACGCAGAACGGCAAGCAGGAGCGCGCCACCGCGCTCACCGTCACCGAGAACATCCTGCAGGCCAACAAGGGCCTGAAGGGCATCTTCAGCGTGAACGACGGTGGCTCGATGGGCGCGCTCGCGGCCATCGAGGCCAGCGGCAAGGACGTGAAGCTCGCCAGCGTGGACGGCGCGCCCGAAGCCATCAAGGCGATGCAGAAGCCAGGCTCGAAGTTCATCGCGACCACGGCGCAGTACCCGCGCGACCAGATCCGCCTGGCCATCGGCATTGCGCTCGCGAAGAAGTGGGGCGCGAACGTGCCGGCCGCGGTGCCGGTCGACGTGAAGCTGATCGACGCCGAAGGCGCAAAGACCTTCACCTGGTAACCGGGCCAGGCCATGACCTCCACGGAAGGCGAAGAAATGCTCCGGCTGGAAGGCGTGTCCAAGCGCTTTCCGGGCGTGAAGGCGCTCTCGGGCATCGACCTCTCGATCCGCAAGGGCGAGGTGCACGCGCTGCTCGGCGAGAACGGCGCGGGCAAGTCGACGCTGATGAAGATCCTCGGCGGCATCTACCAGGCCGACGAGGGGCGCATCTTCATCGAGGGCAGCGAACGCCGATTCGCAGGCTACAACGACGCGATCGCGGCGGGCGTCGGCATCATCTTCCAGGAGTTCAGCCTCATTCCGTACCTGAACGCGGTGGAGAACATCTTTCTCGGCCGCTATCTGAAGAATCGCTTCGGGCTGATGGACAAGGCGGCGATGCGGCGGTCGGCCCGCGCGTTGTTCGACGAGCTCGGCGTGCAGATCGACCTCGGCGCGCCGATCTGCCGGCTCTCGGTGGCGCAGCAGCAGTTCGTGGAAATCGGCAAGGCGCTGTCGCTGAAGGCGCGGCTGCTGGTGCTCGACGAACCGACCGCCACGCTCACGCCCAACGAAGCCGGGCACCTGTTCAAGATCATGCGCGAGCTGCGTGCCAGGGGCGTGGCGATGATCTTCATCTCGCACCACCTGGACGAGATCTTCGAGGTGTGCGACCGCATCAGCGTGCTGCGCGACGGTGCCAATGCGGGCCATGCGGAGGTGGGAGCGACCGATGTGGATGCGCTGGTCGAAATGATGGTCGGCCGCAGGATCGAGCACAACTTTCCGGCCAAGCCGCAGCCCGCGCCGCGCGGACGCAAGGTGCTCGAGGTGCCCGAGATCCAGCTGGCCAAGGGCGGGCCGATCAACAGCTTCGACCTGCACGAGGGCGAGATCCTCGGCTTCGCGGGGCTCGTCGGTTCGGGCCGCACCGAACTCGCGCTGGGAATGATGGGCGCCGAACGCGTGCATCGCAAGACCGTGCTGCGCAACGGCAAGCCCGTGCGCCTCAACGACCCGACGCAGGCGCTGGAGAACGGCATCGGCCTGCTGCCCGAGAGCCGCAAGGTCGAGGGGCTGATCACCGATTTCACGGTCCGCTTCAACATCTCGATGAACAACCTCGGCCAGCACAAGCGCGGCGGTCTGGTGAACCGGAAATCGGAGCAGCAGTCCGCCGGCGAACTCTCGAAGCGCGTCGGCGTGAAGGCACCGGGCATCGAGACGCGCGTGGCCACGCTGTCGGGCGGCAACCAGCAGAAAGTGGTGATCGCGCGCTGGCTCGGCCACGCCTGCGAGGTGCTGATCTTCGACGAGCCCACGCGCGGCATCGACGTGGGCGCGAAGGCCGAGATCTACAGCCTGATGCACGAACTCACGCGGCAGGGCAAATCGATCGTGATGATTTCGAGCGAGCTGCCCGAGATCGTGGGGATGTGCGATCGCGTCGCGGTGTTCTCGGGCGGCGCCATCGTGGCCACGCTGGAGGGCGAAGCCATCAACTCGGGCGAGATCATGCGCCACGCTACTTCGTCGGGGAGTCTTCAATGACTTCCACTACGGGGCGCTTTTCGACTCGATGCGTTGTGTTTGAGGCTTGTTGTTCAGGGCGCGCTCACGCCGACGGGGTACCTTGCTCCGCGAATGTCCCCCGGCGCGGCCTAGGGCCGCAGGCCTCCTCCTTTATTTCGCTGCGCAAGGCACCCCATCGGCGTGATCGCTCAGAGCACTGGTTGATCGGCCAGCAC